>JACCQV010000183.1 GCA_013813945.1 Deltaproteobacteria bacterium
GTGCTCGGCGGTATCTACACGCGCAACAGCGGTCTCGCATACAAGAAGATCCCGTTCTTCGGCGATCTGCCGGTGCTCGGCTGGTTCTTCAAGAACCGCCGCGAGAATGACGACCGCACCGAGATCCTCGTGTTCATCACGCCGAAGATCACCAACCGGGCGCTGCTGCGCTGCCAGTAGCCCCGAGTCGGGCCACACTGACAATGCATGCCTGCGCCGCTGTTCCTCATCGGCTTCATGGCCGCCGGCAAGACGTCGGTCGGGCGGGCGATTGCGGCCGCGACCGGCAGACGCTTCCTCGATCTGGATGACGTGATCGCCGCCTCGGGAGAGCCCGTGGCGGCGCTCGTCGCACGCGACGAACCCGAGTTTCGCCGGCGCGAAGCGGCCGCGCTCGTGGCCGTGATCGCAGGCGCAGCGGACGGCCCCGTGATCGCGACCGGTGGGGGCGCTGCGGTGTTCGGCGATAACCTCGAGCGAATGCGAGCGGCGGGGCTCGTCGTGGCGCTCGGGGTCGAGGTTCGCGAGGCGGAGCGCCGGGCCGCGGGTGGCCCACCCCGGCCACTGCTCGCAGCGGCGGCAACCCTGGCAGCCCAGCGCGCGCCGGTGTATCGCCGTGCCCACGCCGTCGTCGACACCACCGCGCACTCGATCGCCGAGGTCGCGAGCTCGGTGCAGGCCGTCGAGCGGACCTGGGCCGGGCTGCCCGCCGCGAACCGCGATGCGACGATCCTCGCGCTCGGCGACCGCAGCTATCCGGTCACGGTCGAGACCGCAACGGCATCCGGTGCCGTGCTCCACGCGGCGCTCGGTACTCCGACGAAGATCGCCGTGATCACCGATCGGAATGTCGCCGCGGCCTGGCTCGCGCCGACGCTCGCCGCGGTTGCTGCGGTCGGGCCCGCGGAGGTGATCGAGATCGAACCGGGGGAAGCGAGCAAGGCGTTCGCCGTCTACGAACGGCTGTGCAGCGAGCTGGTCGCACGAGGATTCGATCGCGGGTCTGCGATCGTCGCACTCGGCGGCGGCGTCGTCGGAGATCTCGCAGGCTTCGTCGCCGCGACGCTGTTCCGCGGCGTACCGTTCGTCCAGCTACCGACGACGATCGTCGCGATGACCGACGCGGCGATCGGGGGCAAGACCGCGGTCGATCTGCCCGCCGGCAAGAACCTCGTCGGTGCGTTCTGGCAGCCCCGGCTCGTCGCGTGCGGTCTCGCGACCCTGATGACCCTGCCGGGCCGTGAACGACGCGCCGGGTTCGGCGAGCTGTGGAAGTACGCACTCCTCGACGGACCCGATCTGTGGCGCACCGTGGCTGCGTGTGCCGCATGGGCGGCGGGCTCGGATCAGTGCGCACCGCCGCCCGCGCTGCGAACCGTGATCGATCGCTCGATCTCGTACAAGGCGGCGATCGTCGCCCGCGACGAGCGCGAGCAGACCGGCCACCGGGCCCTGCTCAATCTCGGTCACACGATCGGCCACGCCATCGAATCGGCTTCCGACGGCGCACTGCTTCATGGCGAGGCGGTCGGGCTGGGGCTGGTTGCTGCATGCAGGATCTCGACCGCCGTGGCCGGCACCCGCAGCGAGCTCGAGCGCGAGGTCACCGAGGCACTCCGCGCCACGGGATTGCCCTGGGACCTCGCTCCCTGGCTCACGCCCGACGTGCTCGCCCGGGTCCAGGTCGACAAGAAGCGCGTGGGCGCCAACCTTCGCTTCGTCCTCATCCGCGACGTGGGTGTGTGCGAAGTCGCCGAGATCGCCGTCACAGAAGTACGAAGAATTTTGCGTCTTGATCCATCGCCTTGATACGATTTCTCCTCGGAGGACCCATGCATCGCCTGTTTTCTATCCCCGCCCTTGGCGCGCTGTTCACGGCAGCGCTCGGCGGCTGTGCCGCTGACAATGGCGACGAGGGAATCTTCATCACGAGCAACGTCGTTCCTGGAGAGGGATGTGCGCTCGTCGCCTCCGCCGGGGAACCGTTCCTTTCCCACGGCACGTTCTCGGTGTTCTCACGCTCCGGGTACGAGTTTCATCCGCAGATGAAGAGTCGAATCATCGCAACGGCTACGCAGATCGATGCGCGAACGATCATCATGGAGGGAGCGCGGGTCACGCTGACGTTCCCCGACGAATCGGTGTTCTCCGCCGCGCAGCAGGACGACCTTCGCAGCCGTGGCGTCATGCGGTTCTCGTCGCTGTTCTCGGCGCCGCTGCCACCGAATGGCGGGCTCGCCGATGGCTCGTTCGACATCATCACGACGGCACTGCTCGACGAGCTGGTCGCCGCAAAGGGCGCAGGGATCCTCGCGCCGGGCGCACCGTCGTTCCGCGCCGAGGTCGTCGCGACCGTCGTCGTGTACGGCGACATGTCAGGTGAAGAAGTCACGAGCCAGGAGTTCCAGTACCCGGTGACGATCTGCAACGACTGCGTCGTCAACGTGCTCGGCTCCTGCCCGTTGCCGGCGGGCACGACGCTGGTCAACGAAGGGAACTCCTGCAATCCGTACCAGGACGGGGTCGCTGACTGCTGTCGGATGGGTGACGACGTGGTGTGCCCGGCCACCGTGGCGCCGCCGCCGCCACCGGCGTAGCAATCAGCTGGCTCGTGGACTGGCGCACCCTGCGCAGCGTCTAGTAACGTTCCAAGCAAGGTGGCCCTTGTTCGCTGAAACGCTCAAGAAGATCGTCGACAACATCGAGGGTGGGATCGCGGCCGTGATCATGGGACTCGACGGAATCCCGGTCGAGACCTACGTCCGCCAGGACGACAAGGTCGACGTCAACACCGTCGCCATGGAGTTCTCCTTCATCCTTGGCCAGGTCCGGAAGGCCGGCGACAGCCTGCAGGTCGGCAGCCTCGAGGAGCTGTCGGTCAAAGCGCAGCGGCTGTTCCTCGTCTGCCGGATGATCTCGCCGCAATACTTCGTCGCGATCGCGATGAGCTCCGAAGGTAACTTCGGCAAGGCGCGCTTCCTGGCGCGGCTCGCGACTCCGTCGCTCGTCGCTCAGCTCTAGGTCGACACCCGTGGCGCGTTCCGCCGCACGCACCGCCGGTCCAGCTGAGGGCGCGATCCGCGTTCAGGTCCTGCATGGACCGAACCTCAACTTGCTCGGGACGCGCGACCCTGCCGTCTATGGCAAGACGACGCTCGCCGAGATCGATCGAGAGCTCACGATTCGCGCCCAGGCACGCGGTGCGACGCTGCGGTGCGCGCAGTCCAACGTCGAGGGCAAGCTCGTCGACCTCATCCAGCGCGCCCGCGGCTGGGCCGATGCGATCGTGATCAACCCCGGTGGCTACACCC
>JACCQV010000189.1 GCA_013813945.1 Deltaproteobacteria bacterium
CTTCGAGCTGACCTCCGCCGACAAGGCGCTCGAGGTCTACACGAAGCTGCGCGAGGCGACCTCTCTGGAGATGGAGGTCACGCGTCGCGGCAAGCCGGTCACCCTGAAGTACACCATCCGATGAAGGTCCTCCCTTACATGTCCATGCGTACCTCGGCTTCTCGTTCGCTCGCAGCGGTGCTGATCGTGGCGCTGCTTGCACCTGCGGCGGTTGCGCAACCTGCTCCGGCGACGACGCCGACGACTGCCCCAGAGGACGAGGCGCTGTACGCGTGCAAGAAGCGCACGGGGCAGGTCGCGGTCACGTTCAAGCCGGAGACCGAGCTCAAGGATCTGATCACGTGGGTGATGGGCTTCACCTGCAAGAACTTCATTCTCGATCCGCGCATCGTCTCGACCGGCAAGAAGGTCACGGTCATCGCGCCGAACAAGATGAGCGCCGGCGAGGCGTACAACGTGTTCCTCGTCGCACTGTCGACGATGGGGCTCACCGTGGTGCCGAAGGGCAACATGATGCGCATCGTCGAGTCGGCGACCGCGAAGAGCGAGACCGTGCCGATCTACAAGAGGGGCGTCCCGGGCAACCGGGATCAGGTCGTTCGCTACATCCTGCGGCCGTCGCACGCGCAGGTCGAGACGCTGCGTGGCGCGCTCGATTCGATTCGCTCGCCCGCCGGCAACATCCAGGTCGCCGGCTCGATGCTGATCATCACCGACTACGCGAGCCAGGTTCGCGACATGATGAGCCTCGCGCGCGCGATCGACGTACCAGGTGGCAGCGATGGCATCTACACGATCCCCGTCAAGAACGCGGACGCCACGGCGCTCGCGACCAAGCTCAACGAGATCCTCGGCATCTCCGCGGGTGCGGGTGGCGGAGGTGGAGCGGCCGCGCCGGGTGGCGGCAAGACGCGCGCGGGTGCACAGGGCGCCGCAGGCGCACCGGCCGGTGACGAGGTCGCGGGTGCGGTTCCATCGAAGATCCTCGTCGATGATCGCACCAACACCCTGATCGTCGTCTCGAGCGAGGCGGGGTACTTCCGCGTCAAGGCGCTCGTCGATCGGCTCGACATCTCGCTCGACAGCGAAGGCGGAACGTCGATTCGCGTCCATCCACTCGAGAACGCGCTCGCCGAGGAGCTCGCGACCACGCTCAACGCAGCGATGGGGCAGGGTCAGCAGCCGGGCGCACGCGGCGGCGCCGCAGGTCAGCAAGGACGCGCGGGAGGCAACACCGCGAACCCGACCCCCGCGCCCGTGATGGGCGACCTCGGGACTTCGCTCGAAGGCACGGTCCGCGTGATCGGTGACAAGCCGACCAACTCGCTGATCGTGATGTCGAGCGGCCGCGACTACATCGCGATCAAGGACGTGATCCGCCGCCTCGATCAGCCGCGCCGGCAGATCTTCATCGAGGCGCTGATCCTCGAGGTCCAGCTCGCCAAGGATTTGAACCTCGGCACCAGCTCGCACGGCGGCCTCCCGGTCGGTGATAGCGGCCTGGCGATCGGTGGCGTCCAGACGCCCAGCCTCAAGTCGCTCGACATCACCACGCTCGCGGCGGCGACGGGTCTGATCGGCGGCCTCGTCGGCGCGCCGCTCGCGAACTCGCAGTCGTTTCTCGGCACGAGCATCCCGTCGTACGGCATCTTGTTCCAGGCGCTGGCGACGCAGGACAACTCGAACATCCTGTCGGCGCCCCACGTCATCGCGATCGATAACGAGAAGGCCGAGTTCTCCGTCGGCAACAACATCCCGTACCAGGCCGGCTTGTCGTTCGGCGGGTTCGGCTTGCCGCAGACCGGTACGCAGTCGCTGCCCGGTGGTATCGGCCAGAACATCCAGCGCGAGAAGCTGAACCTGACGCTCAACGTCACGCCCCACATCTCGAGCAACGACTCGGTGCGGCTCGAGATCGAGCAGGAGACCAAGGACATCGGCGGCAAGGATCCACAGCTCGGTCCGACCTGGACGGAGCGCAAGCTCAAGACCCAGGTGGTCGTTCACGATCAGCAGAGCGTCGTGATCGGTGGCCTGATCCAGGAGAAGGACATCTACAACGTCACCAAGGTGCCGCTGCTGGGCGACATCCCGATCCTGGGCTACCTCTTCAAGTACTCGACGAAGAGCAAGCGCAAGACAAACCTCCTCATCCTGTTGACGCCGTACATCATCAAGGACCAGCTCGACCTCGCGTCGATCCGCGAGCGCAAGGTGCGCGAGCGTGAGGAGTTCGTGCGCTCGTTCACGACGCTTAACGAGATGAAGTACGAGGCCAAGCTCGACTTCCGCCGCAAGCGCGGTCTGCTCGAGGAGATCAACCGCTCGGTGCTGTCCGTCGAGCAGGATCTCGAAGTGATCCGCGCGATGGGCGATCGCCAGCGCGTGCTCGAGGGGCCGCTCGACTACGAGCCGTCGAACATCGATGATCCGGATGGTCCACCGGCGGCTCCGCGGCCGCAGACGGCGCCGAACCCACAGGGCGGCGGCACGCCAGCACCGACCAAGGTTCCCTGATGGTGGCTCCGGGCTATGCAATCCCACGTGGTGGCGGGGGTGACTTCAACCCCGCTGGCCCGGTTGCGCCCCTGATCGGCGAGATCCTCGTCGGTCGCTGCGGTGTCGCGCCCGAGTCGATCGAGCGCGCGTTGACCAAGCAGCGCGAGGAGGGCGGTCTCCTCGGCGAGATGCTCGTCCGCCTCAAGCTGATCGACGAGGACCAGCTCGCGCTCGCACTGTCGTTGCAGTCCGAGATGCCGTACCTGCGCGACCTGCCGCGCGCCGACGAGATTCCGGTCGAGCTGATCGACAAGCTGCCGATCAACTTTGCGCGCCAGCGGCTCGTGCTGCCGCTCGGCCGCGATGCGAGCGGACGCGTGATGGTGGCCATCGCGGATCCCGCGGCGATCGACGTGATCGATGCGGTCGCGACGCTGATCGGCGAGCCCGTCGAGCCGGTGGTCGCGTCGAGCCTCAAGATCATCGATCACATCAACAAGACGTACACCCGCCTCCGCGGCTCGCACGAGCTCGAGGAGTCCGGCAAGAAGGAAGACGAGGAGGCCGGCGAGGACTACCAGGCCGACGAGCTCGTCGACATGCTCGACGCCAACGACGAGGCTCCGATCATTCGCTGGGTCAACTCGCTGATGTTCCAGGCCGCCAAGGAAGGCGCCTCCGATATCCATATCCGTCCCGGCGAGAAGGACATCCTCGTCCGCTACCGCGTCGACGGCGTGCTGCGCGAGGCCAAGCGCGCGCCCAAGAAGTTCCAGCAGTCGATCCTCGCTCGCGTGAAGATCATGGCGGGACTCAACATCGCCGAGAAGCGGCTGCCGCAGGACGGCCGCATCCGCCGCAAGATGGCCGGTAAGGACGTCGACATGCGCGTCGCGACCGCCCCGACCGCGGCCGGCGAGAGCGTCACGATCCGTCTGCTCGATCGCTCGAGCGTGTTGCTCGGGCTACCGGACATCGGGTTCGCGGCCGATCAGCTCGACACGATCCGCGGGATCATCAAGCGCCCCCACGGCATCTTGCTCGTCACCGGCCCGACCGGCTCCGGCAAGACGACGACCCTGTACGCGTGTCTGTCGGAGATCAACGCGCCCGACATCAACATCCTCACTGTCGAGGATCCGGTCGAGTACCAGCTCGAGGGCATCTCGCAGACGCAGACGAACGCGAAGATCGACCTGACGTTCGCGTCGGGCTTGCGGTCCTTCCTTCGCCAGGATCCGGACGTCATCATGGTCGGCGAAATTCGCGATCGTGAGACCGCCGAGGTCGCGATCACCGCATCGCTCACCGGTCACCTCGTGCTGTCCACGGTCCACACGAATGACGCCGCCGGCGGCATCACGCGCTTGATCGATATGGGCATCGAGCCGTTCCTCGTCGCGTCGTCGCTCGTCGGTCTGCTCGCGCAGCGCCTCGTTCGTCGTCCCTGCTACGAGTGCGCGCGTCCCGTGCGTCCGTCCGAGGAGATGCTGGTCGAGCTCGGCGTCGATCCACATCTGTTCTTCTCGGGCGGCTACGTGCTGCCGGCCGTCAAAGGGCAGCGCCCGCCGCCGGTCGGTACCGTGTTCGAGACGGTCGGCTGCCGCGCGTGCGGAATGCTCGGCTACAAGGGCCGGACCGCGATCTACGAGCTGCTCATGATCAACGACGCGGTTCGCCGGCTCGCGCTCGCGAAGGCCGACGCCGGCTCGATCCGCAATGCCGCGATCGAGGCGGGCATGGTGCACCTGCGGTTCGATGGCGCTCGCAAGGTCATGCTCGGCATGACGACTCCCGAGGAGGTCATGCTGATGACCGCGGAGAGCTCGGATTAGCCATGCCGATGTACGCCTTCAAGGGCATCTCGCCCAGCGGGAAGAACGTCAACGGCGTCCGCGATGCGGAGTCGCCCAAGATCCTGCGCCAGAACCTGCGCAAGGACGGTGTTCTCGTCACGAGCTTCGAGCTGTCGAAGGGCGGCAAGGTCTCGAAGGATGCGAACGCCAAGAAGGGTGGACTGTCGCGCGACGTCGATCTCGGCGGGTTCATCGGCGGCGTGAAGAAGGGCGAGATCGCCGCGTTCACGCGCCAGATGGCGACCTTGATCAAGAGTGGAATTCCACTCGCCGAGGCACTCGGTGCGCTCGTCGAGCAGATCCCGAACATGCGGTTCAAGACCCCGGTCTCCGAGGTCCGGACCAACGTCAACGAGGGCATGGCGCTCGCCGATGCCCTCGCCAAGCACCCGAAGCTGTTCGACGAGCTGTTCATCTCGATGGTTCGCGCCGGCGAGGTCGCCGGAAACCTCGACGAGGTGCTGACCCGGCTCGCGGACTTCCTCGAGGCGAGCGGCAAGCTCAAGTCGAAGATCCAGAGCGCGATGGTCTATCCGCTCGTGATGGTCGTCGTCGGCGCCGGCATCATGGGCGTGCTGATGGTCAAGGTGATCCCCGAGATCACATCGATGTTCACGCAGCAGGGCAAGACGCTGCCGTGGAACACGCGGCTCCTGATCTGGAGCTCGGACTTCATCGGCAAGAACATCCTGTGGCTGATTCTCGGAACGATCGTGTCGATCGTTCTGTTCCTCAAGTGGAGCCGGAGCAAGGAGGGGCGCCCGATCTGGCACCGCTTCGTGCTCAAGCTACCCGTGCTCGGCGAGCTCGTCCGCACGATCAACGTCGGTCGGTTCTCGCGCACGCTTGGCACGATGCTCCAGGCCGGCGTGCCAATGCTGCGCTCGCTCGACACCGCGAAGATGATCATGGGGAACGTGATCCTCCAGCAGGCGATCGACGAGGCCAAGCGGGCCGTCACCGAAGGTGAGTCGCTGGCACAGACGTTGAAGAAGTCGGGTCAGTTCCCGCCGACGCTCATCCACATGGTCGCCGTCGGCGAGCGCGCCGGTCAGCTCGAGCAGATGCTCGAGCGCGTCGCCATCACGTACGAGTCCGAGGTCGACGCCAAGCTCAACCGTTTCACGGCGCTGCTCGAGCCTTTGATGCTCGTGATCATGGGCGGCGCTGTCGCCTTCATCGTGTTCTCGATTCTGCAACCGATCATGGACCTCGGTAACCTGTCCGGCCCGAAGTGAAACAAGGAGATCCCAATGAACCGCATCCGTAAGTCCTTCCGTCGTCGGCACTCAACCTCGGCCATGCGCGGCATGACCCTCCTCGAGATCATGATCGTGCTCGCGATCCTCGCTCTCGTCATGGGCCTGGTCGTCGGACCGCGCGTCATGAAGATGTTCGGCAAGTCCAAGTCGGACATCGCCGAGCTCACCGTCAAGAAGTACGCGTACGAAGCCTACGGCGGCTGGTCGCAGGCGAACCCGAACAAGGCGTGTCCCGACAAGCTCGAGGACCTCAACGAGTACATGAACAACAAGGACATCAAGGATCCGTGGGGCACGCCATACAAGATGTACTGCGGCCAGACCCTGCCGGCTGGTGCCAAGGGCCTCGCGGTCAGCTCCGCTGGTGAAGATCAGAAGGACGGCACCGAGGACGACGTCAAGTCCTGGTAAGCCAACCGTGACCCGTCGCAGCCCACATCGTCGATCGTCCCAGCTCGGGATGACCGTGCTCGAGATCATGATCGTCCTGGCGATCCTCGGCGGCGGTGTGGTGCTCGTGCGTACGGGGTTCCGGATGCTCACGAAGGCGGACCTCGTCGAGAACGCGGTCGAGCTCTCGGCTGTGTTGCGGCGCGCGGGGCAGCTCGCGATCGAGAACGGCGAGATGCATCGCGTCGTGCTCAACATCGAGAAGGGCATCTACGTCGTCGAGGTCTGTCAGGGCCAGGTCTCGATCCTTCGCAACGAGCAACTCAACGTCGATCCCGAGAAGGCCAAGGACGCGATGGAGCGGGGCAGGCAGCGGATGGGCCAGCTGCCGGCGGATGCGTTCGCCTCGGGTGACGCCGACGAAGGAATCAAGCGGGTCACCGCGCTCGCGGGCCACCACGTCGCGGACCGCACGTGCGCACCTGCGACGACCGCGGTCACCGGCGATGTCGAGGGCAAGGGTTGGGAGCGCAGCCTGTACTCGGCGAAGGGGATCAAGTTCAAGGAGATCTGGGTCCAGCATCGCGATGAGGGCATCACGAAGGAGCCGGTCGCGATCTACTTCTTCCCGATGGGTTCGGCCGAGAAGGCCGTGATCGAGCTGACCGATGGCAGCGATACGTTCACGGTGCTCGTTCACGGGCTCACGGGCCGGGTCGAGCTCCGCGATGGCACGCTGCGCAGCGTCGACGATCACATGATGAAAAACGTCATGGGCGATCGCGACGCCGAGCGCGATGGCGCAGAGGCGGATCGATGAGACGCACAGGGAACGTCGGCTTCACGCTGATCGAGGTCATGATCGGCCTCGCGCTGCTCGGCCTCGCGCTGACGGTGCTGATCAAGAGCGCTGCGGGCAGCATCTTCAATGCGCGGCAGGCGCAGATGATCGGCGTCGTCACGGACCTCGGGCGCGCCAAGATGTACGACCTCGAAGAAACGCTGCTCAAGGATGGCTTCAACGCGCCCGGCCTGTCCGACGGTGACGACGAGTGCTCCAGCTACGAGGCGTTCGACGACGAGGGCTGGCCCGGCGTGGAGTGGTGCGCGAAGGTCGTCCAGGTCGAGCTCCCGAGCTGGGACAAGCTGCAGGACATGTCGAAGGCGGGCTCGGGCTCCGGCTCGGGCGCGGCAGGCGGCACGGGTTCCGCACTCGGCTCTGCGCTCGGCGAGGAACCGACCGGTGGCTTCCAGGACAGTGCACTCGGCGGAATGCTCGGGATGCTCGGCGGTGGATTCGGCGGGGCCGGCGGCGACGCCGACTCGCAGCAGGGTGCGTCGTTCATCCAGAGCCAGTACTCGCTCGTGCAGCAGGTGCTCAAGGATTCCATTCGCAAGGTCACCCTCGATCTCAGGTGGGAGGTCATGGGGTCCAAGCGCGACATGCGCGTGGTCGCGTACTTCACCGACGCCGCGGCGATGGACAAGGCGCTGCAGGGCCTCGGCTCGCAAGAGATTCCCGACGCTGGTAGCGGCAGTGGCAGTGGTTCGGGTTCTGGCCGCGGCTCGGGCTCTGGTTCCGCCCGGCCACGCCCGGGCAGTGGGAGCGCGAAGTGATGCGACCGAGCCGCCGGGATCGAGTTTTCGCGCGCAGCGAAGCAAGCGCGAAAACAACCTCACGGCGAGGCGACCGAGCCGCACAGATCGAGTTTTCGCGCGCAGCGAAGCAAGGGCGAAAACAACCCTGGGGCGAGGGAACCCCTTTAGCGGGGAACCCCTTTAGCGGGCGCCGTCCGCACGCGGGCCTCACGTTGATCGAGGTCATGATCGCGAGCGCGGTCATGGTGATCATGATGGCGCTCGCGTGGCGCACGATCGGAAACACCTCCGACACGAAGCGCTCGTTCGAGGCGTACGAGCAGCGCAACCACGAGCTTCGGATGGCTCTCGGACGGGTCGTCTCCGACTTCAGCTCGGCGTACCTGTCGCGCAACGAAGACCAGACCCAGACGCATCCGCGCACGATGTTCGTCACGAAGGGCACCGGCAAGGTTCCCGATATCCGGTTCTCGACGCTCGGGCATCGCGTGCTGTGGGCCGATGCAAACGAGTCAGAGCAGACGGTGATCCAGTACCTGCAGCGCAGCAACCCGGACAAGCCCGGCAAGATCGACTGGATCCGCCGCGAGCAGCGCCGGCACTCCAACGAGCCGCCCGAGGATGAGGCGTCCGACTACGACGTTCTGTTGACCGACGTGCTCGAGGCCAAGCTCGAGTTCTGGAACTGGAAGAACTCCGAGTGGCAGGACACCTGGGACACGACGCAGTCCGACGGGCAGAAGGGCATGCTGCCGAGCCGCGTGCGGATCAGCGTCACGATCAAGGACGCGTCCGACAAGGACTACAAGGTCGTCACCGAGGCCCGGATCTTCATGCAGGAACCGCTGAACTTCGTCCAATGAAGCCGATGATCGCTATCTGGAAGTTCCTGACCACCGAGCATTCGCTCGGCGGGAACGGGCGATCCCGCCCGCGACGCGCGAAGCGGCGCTCGCAGCGCGGGATCGCGCTGATCACCGTGCTGATCGCGATCGCGATGACGCTCGTGATCTCCAACCAGTTCGGCACCACCACGAACATCGACATGATCGCCGCGGCGAACTATCGCGATCAGATGCGCTCGCAGTTCCTCGCGCGCTCCGCACTCAACCTGTCCGAGCTCGTGATCCGGCTCCAGCAGCGGATCGACAACGTCAAGGAGCTGCGCGGGATGGTGCAGATCACCGACTTCGCGGATCAGGTGCTGCTCGCATTCTGCGGCGGTGAAGAGGAGATCCAGGCAGCAGTCGGGTTCAGCGCGAGCGACGCGAAGGGCCTCGGCGCGGATATCGGGACCTGCGGCATCTACGGCCAGATGACGACCGAAGATGACCGGATCAACATCAACTGCGCGAACGGCAACGAGGCGACCGCGGCCACGCTGAAGAGCGCGCTCGACGCGTTGATGTTCTTCCCCGCGTACGACCCGGTGTTCGAGGAAGCGGATGCCGAGGGCTGGCGTCGCGATCGCGCGCTCCAGGTGTCGTCACTGATCGACTACGTCGATAGCAACGGTCAGCGCGTGCGCGAGCGCGGCACCACCGAGGACTACGGCTACGAGAGCCTCAAGGACGACTACAAGCCGAAGAACAACTACATCGACACGGTGTCGGAGCTGAAGCTGGCGCGCGGCGTCGACGATCGGTTCTGGAACCTGTTCGGCCAGGCGTTCACCGTCTACGGCGGCTGCAAGACCAACCTCAGCGCGCTGTCGAACAGCCAGCTGATCGCTGCGATCCTGTATCTCTCCGCGAAGAACCCCAACGATCCGATCCTCCAGAACCCGCAGAAGCTGTTCATGCTCGCGGGCCTGGTCGCGAAGGCAAAGCAGTTCGGCATGACGTTCACGTCGATCGACGACTTCATCGACTTCGTGAAGGATCCGGCCGCGCAGATCGGCGAGGTCGCGGCGGCCGGCGGCACCGGTGGCAGCGCAGCGAGCGCTGCGGTCAGCGCGGGCGTGCTCCCCGGCGAGAAGATCGGGATGGAGCTCGACAAGGCGAAGCTCGGCCAGATGGCGACTGCCGGTCCGCGCCGCACGTATCGCGTGCAGGCGTGGGGCGAGATCGAGCGCAAGCAGAAGAATGCCGATGGAACGCCGGTCTATCCGGCGATCCGTACGACGGTCAACGGCGTCTGGGACACCAAGGTCGTCCTGCAGAACGTCCGCAAAGCTCCCGTGCCGAAGGGCTCGTGGGTCTACATGAGGGAAGACTGATATGGCGAGTCGCGTGTTCGCGGTCGATCTCGGCGCGTGGAGCGTGAAGCTGGCCATTGCCAGCCCAGGCATCCGCGGCGCCTCGTTGCTCCACGTCGTCGAGCGGCTCGTTCCGCCCGGGGAAGGATCCGCGGAGCCGCGCGCGAAGGCCGTGCTCGCGCAGATGATCGACGAGCTCCGGCTGCGCGACGAGACCGGCTACATCGGCGTCTACGGCGATCAGGTGTTCACGCAGGTGCTCGAGTTCGGGTTCAAGAACCTGCGCCGCGCCGAGCTCGACAAGGCCGTGGGTGGCGAGCTCGAGGGCGTCGTCCCCGTCGATCTCGAGGACATGGTCTACACGTTCGAGCCGCTGCCTTCGCCGCCGGCGACCGCCGCCGCTCTGCCCGGAGCCCCCGATGTGATCGATCTCGGGATGCGCGGCCGCCAGGCGGCGCCGACCCAGGGCATGCGTGTCCTGACCTATGCGATGCGCCGTGATCGCGCGGAGCACCTGATCCAGCTCGGCACCTCGTGCGGCTTCAATCCGCGCGGCGTGCTCGCATGCGGTGGCGCCGCCATCCGCCTCGTCGCACACACGCCGTCTCTCGCCCGGGCGCGTGCCGAGGGCGCGGTCGCGGTGCTCGACATCGGCCACGATCGGACCGATGTCGTCGTCGTCGCGGATGGGAAGGCCGTGTTCAGCCGCAGCATCGCGCGTGCCGGCAAGCACGTCACCGATGCGATCGCGAAGCACTGGCGGCTGCCCTGGCAGGACGCCGAGCGCGCGAAGCACAGTGATGGGTTCGTCGCGTCGCAGGCCGAGCCCGCGACCTCGGACGCGTGGGCGCGGATCCACCAGGTCACGATCTCCGAGCTCCAGCCGTTTGCTCGCGACCTGCGGCAGACGCTCGCCGCCTGCCGTGCACGCACCGGCTTCACGGCGCTCGCCGCGGTCGTCGTCGGTGGCGGTGGCCGGCTCCGCGGCATCGGTTCGTTCCTGACCGAACAGCTCGGGATCCCGGCGTGGCGGTTGACCCCCGATGACATCGCGGGTCTCGCAGGTCCGAAGGTCGCAGGAGATCTGACCGCGGCGGCGGCGGTCGACAGCGCCGCGATGACGATCGGCATGGCGTACGACTGCGCAGGCGGTCGTCCGTTGTTCGATCTGCGCTCCGGCGCGCTCGCCGTGAAGATGGATCTGTCGTTCCTGCGCGCGAAAGCGGCTCCGCTCGGCGCCGCCGTGATCGCGATTGCGGCGTTCGCTGCGGTCAGCGCGTACGCCGACCTCTACCGGCTGCGCAAGGCGGAGAAGGTGCTGACCACGCGGCTCGCGAACGAGTCGGCGGCGCAGTTCGGAGAGGCAAAGAGTGCCGAGGCGGTGCTCAGCGCGACAGGCCCCGGAGGTGTCAACGCCATCTCGCCGCTTCCCCGGATGTCTGCGTACGACATCCTCCTCGAGATCAGCGCGAAGGTTCCCGCGAAGGACAAGATCACGCTCGATATCGATCAGGTCACCATCGACGACCAGAAGGTCGACATCACGGGCACGACCAAGACGGCCGAAGGGATCGATCTGCTCGTCACCGAGCTCAAGAAGGTCGAGTGCTTCAAGGATGTCAGTCGCGGGCCAACCGACACGACTACCGACGGCACCAAGAAGTTCAAGCTGACGATCACCTCTGGCTGCATGTGATCGAGGAAATTTCATGACCATCTCCGAACGAGCACGAGACTTCTGGGACCGCATCTCCCCACGCGAACGACGCCTGGTCGTGATCGCGGCGATCGCGGCCCCGATCACCATTGCCATCTGGCTCGGGCTGTCGATCCACGACGGGCTTGTCACGAAGGAGAAGGTCAACGAGAAGACGCGCAAGGCGCTCGTCGTGCTCGCGGATCTCAAGGCCCGCGGTCCCATGCAGCCGACCGATGATGTCGTCTCAACGATGGGCACCGAGCCGCTCAGCCTCGATACCTATCTGACGAACGCCGCCCAGAAGGCCGGGTTCCAGCTCAAGGGAACCACGCCGCGCAATGCCGTCACGAAGAACGGCTTCGTCACGAACTCGGTGTCGTGTCAGGTCACTGACCTCACGATCGACCAGCTGACGAAGTTCCTCCAGGAGATCGAGACCGCATCCAAGGTGGTCGCGGTGACGCGCCTCGAGCTGCGCCGGGACTTCAAGGCCAAGGAGAAGCTCGACGCCACCCTCGAAGTCTCGACGTATTCGAAGGAGCCGCCCGCCAAGGGCGACGCCGGTACGGGGTCGGCAGGGTCGGGCGACAAGAAGAAGGGCACCTAGCCATGGCGATCCAGCTCGGACCCCGCACGCGACGCGTGCTCCGCATCCTCGGCTTCGTCCTGCTCGGGCTCGTCACGTTCGTGTTCGCGCTCCAGCTCACGTTTCCGTATCACCGCGTCAAGGACAAGATCATCGAGGCACTGTCGGCGAAGTACCAGGTGACGATCAGCGACGTCGAGCGCGGCATCATCCCGGGTCGGATGTACTTCAAGAACGTCCGTCTCGAGTCGCGCCCCGAGAAGGCGGGCGACGACGTCAACAGCTTCTTCATCAAGGAGCTCGAGGTCGATCTCGGGATCCTCGCGCTGATCAAAGGCACGGCGTCGGTCGACATCGACGCGTCGATCGGAGACGGCCACCTCAGGGGCAACATCTCGATCTCGAAGACGCTGACCTCGATCGATCTCGAGGGGGTCGATCTGCCGTCGAAGAGCCTCCCGATCAAGGAGGGCATCGGGTTGCCGCTGGACGGCAAGATCGCGTTCAAGTTTGCACTGGATCTGCCGAACGAGAAGGGCAAGTCGGGCGGCAAGCTCGTTCCCAACTGGCAGAAGGCCGAAGGCGCCATCGTGTTCGAGTGCCCCGGTGGCTGCACGATCGGCGACGGCAAGACCAAGCTCAAGCCAAAGCTCAAGAACGCACGCAGTCAGGCGTTCGCGAATGACGGCATCGAGTTCGGCAAGGTCAACGTCGAGAGCATGCTCGTCAAGGTCGCCATCAAGGGCGGCAAGATGACGCTGACCGACTTCGATACCAAGTCCAAGGACGGCGAGCTCAAGGTCGACTTCGAGGCGACTCTCGCGCCGTCGTTCACCGATTCGATGGTCGCGGGCTGCTTGCGGTTCAAGGGCAGCGAGGAGCTGTCGAAGCGCGAGCCGAAGACGCATGCCGCGATCTCGACGACGGGCGCCAACCTGGGTCCCGACGGGCTGTTTCACATCCGGCTCGACGGCAAGTTCAAGGACATGAAGCGGCTCGCCCAGAACTGCGGCCCCGCGCTCAAGAACGTCAACATGGACGATCCGGGCGGCACCAGCGGCGATTCGCGCCCGAACCTCACCGTTCAGCCCCCCGACGAATCGCTCAAGGCCGGGACGCCCCCGATCACACCGCCACCCGCCATCACGCCTCCGATCGACGCGCCGCCAGAGCCGACTCCGTCGCCGACGCCGGCACAACCGACCGACAAGCAGCCGATGGAGAAGCAGCCGACCGACAAGCAGCTCGGCCCCGATGGTGCGCCGCTCCAGGGTACGCCGGCTGGCTCGGGCTCGGGTCCGGTCGGTGAGCCCGTGGGCTCGGGCAGCGCGGTCGTCGACGACAGACCGAGCCACTGATCACGGCGCGCTGCGGCACGGATAGTGAAGATAGCGCAGCCATGCTGAAACTTGGCTTGATCGCGATGTTCACCCTTACGGCCGCCCTTACGGTCACAACCCCCGGTTGCGACAACGCAGTCGACCGCGCCTACGACTGCAACGAGATCTGCAACAAATACAAGGACTGCGTCAATGCGAGCTACGACGCGGACGCCTGTGCGTCGCGCTGCCGCGATAACGCCGCGAACAGCGAATCCTTCGAGGACCAGGCTGACACGTGCCAGGCCTGCGTGGACGACCGCTCGTGCACAAGTGCGGTGTTCGGCTGCGGCGGCGAGTGCGTCGGAATCGTGCCCTGATCACGAGCGCAGACGCCCGCTGGGCGCTGCTATACCCGGCTCGTGAGCTGTCCTGCATCGCATCCCGTCCGGGGCGCTGGTGGCCTCGATCTCATCGCGGATCTCGAGATCATCGGCAGCCACGGCTCGGAGATGTGGGCGCGGTGCCGGCGGTGCGGCGCCTGGTTCTGGACCTCAACTGATCTCGGCGGGAAGTACGAGTACGTCGGCGAGGTCCAGCTGCCGACCCGGCTCGCCGAGCGCGCATTCATCCACGGCGACGTCGACGCTCTCGCCGAGACGCTGATCACGAGCAACGTCCCGTTCGGTCCGGTGTGGACGACCGCGAGTGCGATGGTAGAGATCTTCGCCGCCCTGACACCCGGCGCGAGCAATGCGGCGCGTGCCCAGTCCCTCGCGCGTCCATCTGCGGGGCCGTTGTGGACGCGCGCGGCGGAGCTGTTTGCGAGCCAGGCGCGCGGCGAGGCGAAGGCACCGCCACCCGAGCTCGCGTTCGCGGTCGATCTCACGCTCGCCGGCGATCGACGACTCGAGGCGCACGAGCTCAAAGCATCGTTGATCTTGCTCGTCGAGGGACAGCCCGAGCTGCTGCGGCTCGATGCCGCTCGGCTCGTTCAGGTCCCGCTCGCCGGTCCCGCGCGTCTCCTCGCGAGCAGCCGCGATGCGATCGTGCTCGCGGTCACCACGTCCGCGGGGGACGCGACGGTCGTTCTCGATGGTGCCGGCAACGCCAGCGCGTTCCCGCCGAGCGCGACGGTCTACGCGGTCACGGCTCTCGACGACGGCTGGTGGCAGTTCGTCCCGCACGGTGACACCGTCGATCGGTTCGTCGAGCTGCACCTGGCCGACGGCTCCCCGCGGGTGAAGCTACCCCGCCGGTTCGAGCCGGGTGCGACCTGGATGCCGCGCGCGCGACGATGTGCCGGAGGCTGGATCGTCTCGAACCTCATCGATGACAACGGATCGGTCCAGGCACTGACGTTGTTCGATGATCAGTTCGCGACCACGGCATTCAGCACCGGCATCACCGGCGAGCGCAGCGTCACCCCGATCGATGCCGGCTCGTTCTGGGCGACCAGCGACGGCATCATCGAGCGGTGGATCATCCGCAGCGCTGCTCTCGAGCGCATCGAGGAGCATCCGATCCGGACCTGCTGGTTCGCCGGCGTCCAGCTGATCTGCGATCACGGTAACGGCCGGCTCGTCGCACGCGGCCCCGATGGTGCGGTGCTCTGGACGTGGCAACGCGATGCGAGCGGCGCGACCTACGGCGTTGACTCGCCGTGCGGCTTCCTGGTCTACGACGACGATCACGCGTACCTCCTCGACCCGAAGGGGACCATCGTGCGAACGCTCGCCGTCGAATCCCCGGATGTCAGCGTGGGGTCGGGCGGAACCGTCTACATGAAGACCACCGACCAGCTCTGGATCTTCGGCATGCACGTGAACCTGGTCGAGGTGCCGCTCGCGGCCGAGCTCGAGACGACGTGCAACGATCGCGCACTGCTGTCCACCGGAGTCGGCCGCTTCCTGGTGGTCGGCCCCGATGGGCGTCGCTCCGGCTTCGCCGCGCCCGAGGCCTCGTTCACCGTGTTCGGCACCGTCGGCGGCCCCTATGTCGTCGAACCGACCCGTCTCCGCGTCGCTGCGTTCGCGTAGTCTCGCTGCGATGCGCTCCGCTACGAGGTCGAGGGGGACTTCGATGGGGTCTGGATGTGTCATTGCTCGAATTGCCGCAAGGCGAGCGGGGGCACCGGCAACACCATCGTCGTCGTGCCCCGCGAGCGCTTTCACTGGCTCAGCGGTGAAGACCACCGGATCACCTACGCGCTACGGCCGACGTACAAGATCACACGCTGTAAGACCTGCGGGACGCCGCTGCCGGCCGAGGAGGACGAGCGCAGCGTCTACCTCACTGCCGGCACGCTCGATGAGCCGCTTGGCGCGGGCATCAAGAACCACATCTTCTACGGTTCGCGAGCCGACTGGGAGAGAGATGCCGACGGCGTTCGCTACTACGTGGAACGCTCGTCGGGGCCCGAAGCGGAAGGCTGATCGGCTACGGCCCGAGGCCGACCCACGTCGAGCCGTCGTCGCCAAACTCCTTCTTCCAGATCGGCACCCGATCCTTGAGCCGGTCGATCATCGCGCGACACGCGGTGAACGCCTCGGCACGATGCGGCGCGGCGGCCGCGATCACGACGGCGAGGTCGCCGACCTCGAGCGTACCGGTCCGGTGCTCGACCGCGATCCGCACCCCGGCGATCTCTGTCTCGATCTCCTCGCACAGCCGGGTCATCTCGCGGATGGCCATCGATCCGTAGGCCTCGTACTCGAGCCGTTCCACGGTGATTCCTCGGCTGTGCCGGCGGACCATTCCCGTGAACGTGACGATGCCGCCCATGCCTGCACCACCGACAGCGGCCACGCAGCGGTCGAGCGACAGCGGCTCTCCCGTCAGCACGACATGGCGATCGCCCGAGCCACCTGCGACCGGCGGGATCAGGGCGAGCTCGTCGCCGTCATGGAGCTCGCGTTCCTCGTCGGTGAAGTCCTGGTTGACCGCCACCCGGAACTTCGTGCGCAGGGTCGCGATCGGCTCGTGCTTTGCGGCGAGCGCTGCGAGGGCGTCGCGAACGCGCGCGCCATCGCCAAGCTCGAGTGTCTCGTCATCGCGGCCGAGGCGTTCCCGGAACACCGCGAAGTAGAGGACCTGGATGCGCATCGCGATCTGTCTACCACTCTGGCATGATCGGGAGATGGGCAAACGAGTGTGGCTCATCCCGGCGCTGATCGCCGCGTGTGGGGACCCGAGCGGCACGCCAGACGCGAGTGGGTTCGACGCCCCCGCCGAGGCGTGGACCTGGGTCGACGTACCCGGGATGGTGTGCGGTGACGGGTCGCCGACGGGCATCGCGATCAATCCGACGACGCGCTCCGCCAAGCTCGTGATCATGGTCGAGGGTGGCGGTGCGTGCTGGGAGGCAGCGAACTGTTACGGCATCGTCGTCCCGGTCACGTCATCGCACCTCGACGGCTTCACTGCACAGACGTTCGCGAGCGTGCGGCCGGCGTACTTCGACTCGAGCTGGATGTTCCAGCGCAGCGACACCGCGAGCCTGTTCGGTGATGCCACGTGGGTGTTCGTCCCGTACTGCACGGGCGACCTCCACGCGGGCACCCGGGAGAACGTCTACGAGGCCCTCGGCCAGCAGCGCACGATGCACCACAAGGGGGCGAGCAACATGGACGCGATGCTCGCGCGGATCGACGACCTCGCCGTGAGCGAGGTGTTCGCGATGGGCGTCTCCGCCGGCGGCTATGGCATCCAGCTCAACTGGGATCGGATCGCCGCCGCATTTCCGGGCAAGACCACGCACGCGTTCGCGGATGGTGCGCAGCTGGTGCCGGTCGAAGCGGGCCGCTGGGGAACGATGAACCAGGTGTGGGCGCCGCGGTTTCCGGCGGGCTGCGCGACCTGCAAGGATCGACTCGATAACGTCGCCATGCACTGGGCCACCGCGCCCACGGGCGGCGGTCGCTACGCGCTGACGAGCTCGCTCCAGGACGGCGTGCTCGCTCTGTTCTGGGGCTATGACGGTGCCGGCCTGCGCGCCGTCTCGTTGCCGATCGGCACCGCGATGACCGGAACCCGCGCGGCCTTCATGATCGACAACAACTCGCACACGATGCTCGGTGCGCCGACCACGAGGACGTCGACCAACGTCGAGCTGCGCCCGTGGGTCGAGGGCTGGGCCAGCGGCGCGGCTGCGTTCACGACCGTCGGGCCGTGACCGATGGCGGCGAGTGAAGACTCCGAGCATCTGCAGCGGCTGTTCTGCGCGATCAAGAAGGTGATCCGCAAGATCCCGCGCGGCCACGTCGCGACCTACGGTCAGATCGCGGAGCTCGCGGGGATTCCCGGTGGCGCGCGGATCGCCGCGGCCGCCCTCAAGACGAGCAAGCCCGGCGATCAGCTGCCGTGGCAGCGTGTGATCGGCAAGGCCGGCAAGCTGCGCGGTCGGATCGCGATCCACGATCCGGTCGGCGCTGCGATCCAGCGCGAGCTGCTCGGGGCCGAAGGCGTCGAGATCGGTGACACCGGTCTCGTCGCGCTCGATCGCTACGGGTGGATGTTCGCGACTACAGGCGGACGAGACCGCGGCGCATCGCCTCGACGACCGCCTCGGTCCGCGTCGAAGAGCCGAGCTTCATCATCACGCCGTTGACGTGGAACTTCGCCGTGTGATCGCTGATGCCGAGGCGATCCGCGATCAGCTTGTTCGACAGGCCCTCGGAGAGGAGCTGCACGACCTGCTTCTCGCGCTCGGTGAGCTCGCCACGACCCTTGCCTTCGGTCGCACGCAGCGGCTGGTTCGGCACGAGGCTCGACGCGAGGGCGGTGTCCATGACCGTGAGGCCACTGCGGACCGCCGCGAGGGCCGCGTGGATCCCGGGGCCCACCTGATCGCGGAGCACGACACCGCGCGCACCGGCCGCGAGGGCAGGGGCGACGTGCGCGACGTCCGAGACGACGGCAACAACCGGCATCGACAACGTGCGCAGCTCGGCGAGCCGCGAGAGCGTCTTGGTGGCATCGACGCCGGCATCCCACAGGGCGACCTCGGCGCGGTCGCGGTCGACGACGTCGATCGAGCCGAGCTGCTCGAGGAGGCTCGAGACGCCAGCCCGCAGCAACGGGTCATCGGTCAGGAGGGCGACCTTGATGGGGTCGCTGACCGCTGCGATCGGAAGGGTTGGGTTGCGCGTCATGGTGATTTCCTGAGCTCGCGCCTGAAAGCTGACGCGAACGTTAGAGTTCACAGTGGGCACGACGGACGTCCAGGTCAACCCTGCCTGGACGGGCAGGAAGGGTGTCGGGAAGCTTTGCACACCCTTGTTACCTGACCGTTTTTCCGTCGACGACCTCGCCGATCGTGGGATTCCCGAGCGCCTCTCCGCGGAGCAGGCTGCTCCGTAGAAAGAGAGTTCCACAATGGCGATCCCAGCACTCCAGGTCCTCGATCAAGCGCTCGCTGCAGCCGTCCAGGCGGTTGCCCCCTCCGTCGTCCACGTCGCCCGCGGCCGCTCGGGCGGCACCGGCATCGCGTGGTCCACCGACCTCGTGATCAGCTCGAGCTTTCACACCCCCGACCGCACGCGGGTCGATGAGGATCGGGAGGCCGAGGTGATCGGCCGCGATCCCGGCACCGACGTCGCCGTGCTGCGCGTCACCGGCGGCGGCCTCACGCCGGCGACCTTTCGCGAGCTCGGTGACCTCGGCGTCGGCAACCTCGCACTCGCGATCGGTCGGCCCGGTCGCACCGCGCGCGCCTCGCTCCGCGCGATCGGTGTGCTCGGCCCCGAGATCAAGACGCCGTGGGGCGGCCGGCTCGACCGCTACGTCGAGTCCGACCGACAGATCCCGCGCGGCTTCGCGGGTGGTCCGCTCGTCGATGCGGAAGGCGCGGTGATCGGAATGAACACGCGAACGCTGCTGCGCGGCGCGGACCTCGCGATCCCGACCGTGACCCTGCGCCGCGTCGTCGACGAGCTCGTGCAACACGGCGGGATTCGCCGCGGCTACCTCGGGGTCGGCGCCTATCCCACGCCGAACGGTGCACTGGTCTCGAGCGTCGAAGACGGCAGTCCAGCCGGGACGGCGGGCGTGATCGCAGGCGACATCATCGTCGAGCTCGGTGGTGCGGCCGTCAACGATCCGGACAGCCTTCGCGCGGCGATCACGGACCGCCCCGGCGAGACCGTCGATCTCGTGCTCTTGCGCGGCGGTGCGAAGCAGCAGCTGTCCGTCACCCTGGGGAGCAAGGCATGATCGAGGTCGAGGATCGTTACATCCTCGACGCCTACTCGCGCGCGGTGGTCGAAGTTCGGTGACAGCAAGATCGAGGGCATCGATGACCTCCATCGCGCCCTGCGCAGCTGGCCGGCGAGCACGACCGCCGCTCTGGTCGTGATCCGCCGTGGCATGCGTATGGCGATGGACATCACGCCCGCGCTCGCCGCGTGATCGTGGTACGGCTCGGCCGAGATGACCCGGCCGTGGAAGACGCTCGCGACCGCGGAGCTCGACGACGGAGCCCTGCTCGAGCTCCGGCAGCGTGGCGACTCTGACTTCCTGATCATCGTCGACGGTCGCGTGCTGATGAACAGCTTCTCGCGCCGCTCGGAAGAGGAGCTGTCGCGGATCGGTCTCGCTCACCTCACGAGTGCGGCCAAGCCGCGCGTCCTGATCGGCGGCCTCGGCATGGCGTTCACGCTGCGCGCCGCGCTCGACGTCCTTCCGCCGGGCGCAGAGGTCGTCGTCGCCGAGCTCAATCCCGTGGTCCTCGAATGGTGCAAGGGGCCGCTCGGACCCGCGACCAATCGTGCCGTCGACGATCCTCGCGTGCGCGTGGATCTCGGTGATGTCGCGGCGCTGATCGCGAAGAGTCCGGCCGGCTGGTTCGACGCGATCCTCCTCGATCTCTACGAGGGGCCGAACGACGCAAGCCAGAGCCGCAACGATCCGTTCTACAGCCCCGCGGCGCTCGAGCGGCAGCGGCTCGCCCTCGTTCGCGGGGGCGTGCTCGCCGTGTGGTCCGAGGACGCGGACGCACCGTACGAGAAGCGGTTCAAGGCCGCGGGCTTCGAGGTCACGACCCACAAGTTCGGCACCGGCGGCCGTAAGCACGTCGTGTACCTCGGTCGTCGGACCTGACTGATTTCGCGAGGTTGCGAATCTGTAGCTGATTTCGTGCGACATGTCTGCCGAGCCCCGATTTGCAGGCATGAACAAGCTACCTGGCTTCGTCTGGATCTCGCTGGTCGTGGCGCTCACCGGTTGTACGAGGTGGGGCACCACCCAGGTCAACGGTCCAGAGCGCGAGGTGGGGCGTCGTCTCCTCGGGTCCCCTGCGGTCGCGGAGACCCGATCGGCAACGCTTGGCATCGGCTTCGCCGGAGCCGGGGGCGGTGGCGCAGCGGTGGCCGGTCTCGGCGCGAGTGCTGGAACGATCTCGCTCAAGCACTGCGTTCAGCAGGCCGAGCTGACGTTCGAGCGGTCGTTCCACAATGAGCCCGAGCTCCAGGGACGCGGTGGGGATCTCGGGATCGGGATTCCGGCGGGAGCCATCGGTGCGCTGGTCATCGCCAGCACGGCGCAGCAGAGATCCGACGAGTTTTCGGACGAGGCGATCTCACCGACGCGGGGCTATGTCGTTGGCGGCGCATTGCTCAGCGTGGGCGTCGCGCTCCTCGTTCGGTCGTTCCTCATCGTGCCGAACAACCGGCCCGACGCGGAACCGGCAACGACGAGACACCGGACCGAGACCCGCCTTGTCCAGTCGAGCGGCTGCGGCCTGCCGGGCGATCGGTCGCAGCTGCAGCCTGCGTTTCCGGTGCTCCAGAAGCTCGACAAGCTGCGTGCTGCCGGTGCGATCTCGGACGCCGAGTACGCGCGCAAGCGCCAGAAGATCGTCGACGAAATCTAGTCCATCGGGGCGGACGCACCCGCGAGGGTGTGAACGATCACTTCTGATACTTGAGCGAGATGACTTCGAGGATCTTGTTCGCGAGCTCGTCATCGATCCGCAGGATGCGCTGCATCGCCGCGAGCATCTCTTCCTCGGCCTCGTCGATGTCACCCGACGACATCGCGACATCCACGGCGAGCACGAATGCCTTCTTGCGAACGGCATCGCTCTTGATCTCATCGAGCACGACCAGCGAAGCCTTCATGTCGCGGTCGTACGTGTGTGCGATCTTGACCGAGGCGTCCATCGCGTTGTTGAACTGTCCGCCATCCATGTCTCGGAACTCCGGCAGCGTGTTCGCGTAGGCGCGGATCAGCTCGTCTTCGGCGTCGTCGATCAATCCATCGGCGGCGGCCATGCAGAAGATCGAGTGCAGCAGCAGCACGTCATCCGCGGGCGCCTTCTCGGGGGTACTGCCAAGATGTTTACCGAGTAGTCCCATCTCGGCAGTCTACTCGATGACGTAGACCGCGCCGGTGTCGGTGCCGCCATCGTCCTTGCGAGACGCACCGATCACGAGCGTCTCGCCCGTTGCAGAGAGCGCGACGCTCACGCCGAACGAATCGCCGACTGCGGTATTCGAGGCCTTGAGGTACGCGACGTTCCAGCTCGCGCCGACGCGTCGGTAGAGATACGCGGCACCGCTGTCCGCGGCTGACTCGTCGGCGCCGGTTGCTGCGAGCCCAGTCTCGCCGCTGTCCTCCTGCGGTGCACCGACGAGGATCGTCCGGCCGTCACCGGAGACCGCGATGCTGCGCCCGAGCCGATCTTCGGTGCCGGTGTTCGTCGCCTTGAGGTACGCGGTCTCCGCCCAGGTCCCGGTGTTCTCGAACACGTAGGCCGCTCCTGCCTGACCGGCTCCCTCGATCTGCGCACCACCGACTCCGAACGAAGGACCATCCTCTCCCTCCGCGGAGACCGCGAGCGTCGCGCCCGTCGCCGACAGGCTGATGCCGTACCCGAAGAAGTCGCCGCCATCCGGGTTCGACGCCTTGATGTACGCCGTCTGGAGCCACGTGTTCCCCGCGCGCTCGAACACGTAGACCGCCCCGGCTTGCGGCTGACTGTTGTCGAGCTGGTCACCACCGACGCCCCGCGCGCCACTACTCTCACCGGTGGCCGCGACCGCGAGGAGCTGGCCTCCCGCTGACAGCGAGACCTCGTCACCGAAATGATCGTTGGAGTTCGTGTTCGAGGCCTTGAGGTACGTCTGCTGGGTCCACGTCGTTCCGGCGCGCGTGAGGATGTACACGGCCCCCGCATCGCTGGCGCCGTTGCTCGCAGGGAGCCCGGTCGCACCCGTGCCGTCACCGTCCTCGGTGAATGCGCCGATCGCGATCGTGTTGCCGTCGCCGGAGATCGACACGGCCCCGCCGTAGTTGTCCCCGGGATCCGAGTTGGAAGCCTTGAGATACGCCTCCTGTGACCACGTCGTGCCCACCCGCACGAATACATACGCCGCACCCGCGCTGTCCTTCGTGTCGTCGTTCGCGCCGTTGATCGTCGTCGCGCCGCCATCCTCGTCTGGCGCGCCGGCGACGATCGTGTTGCCGTCCGCCGAGATCGCGATCGCGAAGCCGAGCACGTCGCCTGTCCCCGCGTTCGCCGCCTTGAGGTACGCCTGCTGCTGCCACGCGTCTCCCGATCGCACGAACACGTAGACCGCACCCGCGTAGTTCGCGCTGTTGTCATTCATGTCCCCGTTGATCGTGGTCGCGGCGCTCTGCTCGCCATACGCACCGACGGCGAGGGTGCTGCCGTCCGCCGACAGCGCCACGGCGTAGCCGAACAGGTCGAACATCCCCATCGTCAGCGGCGTGACGTATGCCGTATCGATGCCACCGAGGTCGGCATCGGCTGCATCGCCGCCGTCACCGTCGCCGTCCTGGCCACCATCCGTCGCCACGTCGAAGCCGATCCTGCCGCAGCCGAGGAGCACCGTGGCACAGAGGGCGAGGGCGCCAGAGACCAGCGACACTCGACCTACTTCACCGGGAGGTCGGGCCTGACCTGGATGAACAGCTCCTCGAGCTGCTTCTTCGACACCGGAGTCGGGCACTCGGTCATCAGATCCGAGCCCTTCTGGGTCTTCGGGAACGCGATCACGTCGCGCATGAACTCCGCGCCCGTCATCAGCATCGACAGCCGGTCGAGGCCGAACGCGATACCACCGTGGGGAGGTGGTCCGTACTTGAACGCGTCGAGGAGAAAGCCGAACTTCGCACGCTGATCTTCTTCGGAGATCCGCAGCGCCTTGAACGCGCGCGCTTGCAGCTCGCTCTTGTGAATACGGATCGAACCGCCGCCGACCTCGACCCCGTTGAGCACGAGATCGTAGGCGCGCGCGAGGACCTTCTCGGGCTCGGTCTCGAGCAGGTGCTCGTCCTCGGTGCGCGGCGAGGTGAACGGGTGGTGAGCCGCTGCGATGTCCTTCGTCGCTTCATCGACCTCGAACAGCGGAGGATCCACGAGCCACATGAACTGCCACTCGTTCTTGCGGATCAGGCCGAGCTTCTCGCCGATGTGCAGCCGGATGCCGCCCATCGCGGTGTTCGCGACCTTGTACTTCTCGGCCACGAAGATCAGCGTGTCACCCGGGACGGCACCGGCGATCCGGTTGACCTCGTTGCGCGCCTCGTCGGAGAAGCTCTTGGCGAACGGCGCCTGCCACACGCCGCCCTCCTGGACGCGCGCGAATGCGACGCCCTTCACGCCGAACGACTTCGCGAAGTCCGTCAGGCCGTCGAGCATCGACCGCGACAGCTTCTCGGCTGGTCCGGGCACGCGCAGGCACTTGACGATGCCGCCGCTGGCGACCACGCCCTCGAAGATCTTGAAGCCACTCTTGCCCGACGGCGCGGTGACATCGCACAGCGTGAGGTCACAGCGAAGGTCCGGCTTGTCGACGCCGTACTTGTCCATCGCCTCCGCATAGGTCATCCGGCGCAAGGGCAGGGTGAGCTCGATCCCGAGGACGTCGCGCCACAAGGTCGAGATCAAGCCCTCCATCATCGACTGAAGGATCGCCTCGTTCACGAACGACATCTCGATGTCGATCTGGGTGAACTCTGGCTGGCGCTCGTTGCGCAGATCTTCATCGCGGAAACAGCGCACGATCTGGAAGTAGCGCTCGTAGCCGGCGACCATCAGCAGCTGCTTGAAGATCTGCGGCGACTCGGCAAGCGCGTAGAAGCTCCCCGGGTTGAGTCGCGATGGAACGAGGAAGTTCCGCGCACCGCCGGGCGTGTACTTGACCATGAACGGCGTCTCGATCTCGAGGAAGCCGTTCGAGCTCAGGTAGTCGCGCGTGGTCATCGCGATCTTCGATCGCATGATCAAGTTTTTCTGCAGCTTCGGCCGCCGCAGGTCGAGGTAGCGATACTTCAGGCGCAGCGTGTCGTTGGTGTCGACGTCGTCGGCGATCGCGAACGGTGGCGTCTCGGCCTTCGAGAACACCTCGATGCCTTTGACCCAGACCTCGACGTCGCCGGTCGACATCTTCTCGTTGACCTTCGAGCCGCGTGCGCGCACCTCGCCGGTCACGCCGACGCACCACTCGTTGCGCAGCGATCCGGCGATCTCGTGGGCCGCCTTGTCGAACTCGGGGTCGAACACGAGCTGCGTCACACCCTCGCGATCGCGGAGGTCGATGAACACGCAGCCGCCGTGATCTCGGTACGACTGGACCCATCCGGTGAGGACAACGTGCTTGCCCGTGTCACTGGCGCGCAGGGCGCCCGAGCTGTGGGTGCGAGTGTGTGAAGACAGGAACGCGCTCATCGGAGAGGCACGATAGCGCACTGCATCGGCCCCTGGTGCGATCCCGCCCCACATCTGTTTTTCCCAGTAGTTGCGATCGGATCCGATCCCTTTATCCACAAGGAATTTGATCCACCACGAAGCACCGCGTTAGCATTTTCTTGTTGGCGGTTCGGGGGCTTGGGGAGCAGGGGGGGATCGCTCACCACCAGGAAAACCGGCAGGGGACTTGCTGCTACCGGCAGGGTGAGCTGCGTCCCAACCACATACCTAATGATGTGCTTGAATAAGAGGAGTCGTATTTGAGCGAAGCGTTGGCAGCCACCCCCGCAGTCCCAAGCGCAGATCCGTGCACTGGCAGCTCGCTGACCAGTGACGGCGCGAGCCGTGCTGCGGGCCTCGTCGAGGTCATGCGTCGGCGCAAGGGCGCCGCGCCGACTCCGGCCGAGATCACACAGGCGCAAGACAGCCTCGAGCGTCGGATCCGTGCGCACCTCGCGAAGGGGCGCGTCCAGGTCACGCTGACCGACAACCGCTACACCATGATCTCGGTCCGCCGGATCTCGAAGGAGAAGCGCTACGAGGTCCGGCTCCATCACATGTTCGCGGATGCCGATCCGGTGATCACGCGGGCGCTCGCTCGCTACGTCGCCGAGAACGATGCGGACGCCTCGCGCGTGCTCGGTGACTTCATCGACGCAAACTCGGATCACGTTCGTGGCCGCGCGCGCCGCACTCCCGCACAGGTGATCTTCACGGCGGGCGAGCACTACGACCTCCGCCAGATCTACGACGAGCTCAACGCGCGCTACTTCGACAACCGGATCGAGGCGGCGATCACGTGGGGCGCGCGCACGGGCCGGCCGCGCCGCCGCAACAGCATCAAGATGGGCAGCTACTCGGTCGAGGACCGGCTGATCCGGATCCACCGCTCACTCGATCGCGCGTTCGTCCCGCGGTTCTTCGTCGCGTGGATCGTGTTCCACGAGATGCTTCACCAGGTCCACGACATCCGCGTGAAGAACGGTCGCCGCGAGTTCCACTCGAAAGAGTTCCTCGCCGATGAGGCGCAATACGCCGACTACGATCAGGCGCGCTACTGGGAACGTCAGCACCTCGATGCGCTGTTGACGTACTGACCCTGGAATCGTCGCGAAGCCGAGAATTTCTCATCGAAGCTCGACGGGCTCTCGTCTATGCTCCACCCGTCGAGAGCCGGCATGACTCCGCTCGCACCGGCCACACCACTCGATGCGATCGATCTGCTGACCCGCGCGGAGCTCCACATCAGCGTCTGTCTGCTGGCACCCGGGTTCGGCGTGGGAAGCACGGATCTCGCAACGAGCCTGTCGGATAGCTTTCCGTGGGTGACCACGAC
>JACCQV010000208.1 GCA_013813945.1 Deltaproteobacteria bacterium
CAGTGCCGTTGAACATCGCGGAAGCTGTCGGGAAAACGAGCGAAGCCGATCGCAACAACCGGTACGCGATCGCACGGGGCGAGGCGATGGAATGTGGCGCAATCATCGACGTCATCCGGCTGCTCGGTACGGTTCCCGAGCCGGACCTGGCTGCGGCCAAGCAGCTCCTGGTCCGGGTGGTCGGCATGCTGAGCAAGCTCTGCCGATGATCGAGGACGTGTACGAGCACTTGACACGTGCACGTGCACGACGCCGGAACGCGCTAACTGACCAGCATTGGAGCTAGCCGCTAGATGACACCGAGCCGCGGGCGCAGCATCAGGCTCGCGGCGAAGCGCTCGACCAGGCCGGGGAAGTCCCGCCACGCCGCGAACACGCTGTTCGATGCGCCGGTCCAGGCGGTCGGACGCTGGCGATCGAGCTCCGTCGGCACGACGAGCGAGCCGACGAAGTCGCCCTTGCCGTAGACCTTCTTGATCTGCGCGGCCATCTCCCTGACGTTGTCGCGCGAGATGACGCCGTTCGATGTCGCTTGATAGAACTGCAGCGTCACGCGGACCGGGAACCGCGCGTCGCGCTGGATCGTCAGGCCGTCGAGCTCGGTGAACGGACCCTCGGTCTTCCCGTGGCCGAGCACGGCGACATCGACGTCTGATCGATCGCGACTGCGTCCTTGCCCCTGACCCGCGCTCTCCGCAGCCGGAGCCTGTGCCGCCTTCGCGGGCGCTCCCCCCGGACCGTCGTTGGCGAGCGCGTTCATCGGCTGCATGGCGCGGCGCGGGGGCTCGCGGTACTTGAGCGGGACCTGGATCAGCATGAGGACGTTCGAGTCCGCACCGAGGCTCGCGGCACTCTCACCGTTCGCCGTCACGCCTGCATTCTTGACGTCGGTGAGCCGCTCCGCGATCAGGGGCGCCTTCTTTCCGCCGCTGTTGAAGTACAGCCGCTGGCCCCACGAGTCGCCGCCGCTCACGGTGTCGCGCGCGTTGTCGATGATCGTGATGCTCGTGCCCTGACGCGTGACGAGGATCGTCAGCACCGCCGGGTTCTTCTTGGTCGACTGGTAGTTGAAGATCACCGGCCAGAACGTGGCCTTGCCTTCCTTCGGGACGGGCAGGAACGCATGCTGCGCGCTGACGAGGACGTGCGAATCGCGCTTCTTCGCGAGCAAGCTCGACCCCTTGATCTTCCCCTTGTCCTGGACCGAGAGGTACTGCTCGATGTTGTCGAGCAGGTCGGTCAGCGTGACGAGCTCGAGCTGACCCTGTTCGCGCTGGTTCCCGATCGGGATCAGGATCTTGTCCATCTTCACGTCGGCCGTCTTGTCCGTGAAGTTGTCGTGCCGCATCACCGGCATCAGGTAGGTGCGGTGCTTCTTGCCGTTGCGAACCCCTTCGACCTCGATCGTGACGTCACTGATGTTTGGTCCGACAGAGCTGCCTTCCCAGCGGCCGGTGTCCTCCCACAGCACGTTGAGCAGCTGCAGCTTCTGCGCGGCCGCGAGCGTGTACGCGCGCTCGTCGTCGATCATGTTCGCGACCTTCGCGACCATCTTCTCGTAGGAGCGGTCGGGCTTCGCCACCGCGATCTGCGTCGGCTGGGCGGCGGCGAGCGGCGCCAGGGCGAGCGAGAGGAGCGCGATCAGTGCCGTCGAGCGATGCAGGAGCATGGCACCTATCGACGCACCAGCCGCAGCGGCGGCCTAACTCGCCCAGGAGGCGCGCAAGAGTAGATTATTGCTCGGTGCGGAACGAGCGTACGACGCGCTCGCCGGCGGGGTCGTCAATGTAGGCGGTCCCCACGACGATGTACCCGGTGCCTTCGCGCCCCCCGATCCGCATCGTCACGTAGAGGCCATCCGGCTGCTTGATGACGAACGCGACGTCGGAATCGGTGAGTGCAATGTCCCGAAGCCGAACGCCCTTCGGAGCTGCTTTCTCCACCGCACTCTTCTTCCAGTCCTCCATCGCGTCCTGCGGGATCGCCGCCCACATGACTCCGTATTGACGGTTGCCCCACGTCGCAGCGAGGTGCACTGCCGGTTCGGTCGCCTCGATCGGTTGCGCCGGTAGCTCGACCGAGAACGTGCGCGCGACGTTGTAGTAGCGCTGCCACTGCGCCGGCGGTAGTGGCGCGTCGGTGTTCCGCGCATCGTAGACCGTCGACACGGCGATCGCAGTGAGCACCACGCCAGCGATCCACAGCGCGCCGATCGCCACGGATGCATCGACCGAGAGTGGACGCTGCGAGGCACTCGCGTGCACCTGCTCCATCGTCGCAGCCTGCTGCACGGGCTTGCCACGCCACTGAACCGACATGATCTTCCAGATCACGCCGAACACGCGGCGCCGCTGCGGTTCGTCGAGCTCGCGCGGATCCTCGGGGAGGTTGTCGGCCTTCAGCTCGGTTGCGGCAGCCAGCACGCTCCTGCGGACCGGGAGCGACAGCAACATGAACAGACCGAGCACCCCGAAGAGCCACGACTTGAACAGGAGCGCGAGGCCGATCACCGCGAGCGCGGCGACAATCAAGAAGGCCATCTCGACGTGGCGGTGCCGCGAGAACAGCACGAGGTTGAACAGCTGACCGCCATCGAACGGCGCGATCGGTAGCAAGTTGAACGCATTGATTGCGACGAGCTGCAGCGCCACCGTATGGACGAGCCCATCCGAGCCACGCAGGAGGAGCGCGCACCCGAGCACGAGCCCGGGCAGCGGGCCCATCATCAGAACGAGACCTTGCTTCCAGCGCGCGACACCGTGGCGACGGCCGGACGCGGCAGCACCGAACAACGGAATGAAGAACACGCGGACGTCGGTGTAGCGGAACGCGAGCATCGCGACGGCGTGTCCGAGCTCGTGCAGCAGGATCACGCCAACCAGCGTTGCGATCTCGGTCACCGAGCTCGCATCGCCCTGGATCATCGTGGCCCCGACGAACAGCGCCAGCGTGATCAGGAGCAGCCAGGTCCGGTCCTTGACGCGCGGAGGCTCGAGGAAGGCCTTCTGCGCCGCCAGAAACTCCACCTCCTGCATTGGATCCGGCGGAGGGGCTGCGTCGTCGTCGTCGTCGTCGTCGTCGTCGTCGTCGTCGTCGTCGTCGTCATCGTCATCGTCTACATACTCGATCGATTCCGTATGAAGCCGGGCATTGGCAGCGGGCTCACCGTCCCCGGTTGGGTCGCTCATGGAACCAGCCTAACCCCAGAGTTCGGCTGTGTTGATCCGGCGTTGGCGTAAGCGTAGGCG
>JACCQV010000246.1 GCA_013813945.1 Deltaproteobacteria bacterium
CGCGGGGTTCTGCACTCGAGTGCGCTGCGGTCCTGGACGCCATGCAAGCCATCGGCATCGATGATCGACGAATCCCCGACGGCCACACGTTGCTGGTCCGCATCGTCTCGATGCTGACGAAGATGAACGCATGAGCCGCCTACGCCGACGCCTACGCTTACGCCAACGCCGGATCAACACAGCCGAACTCTGGGGTTAGTTCAGACCGTCGGCCTCGGGGAGCTTCAAGTTGCGGTTGCATGCGGCGACCTTGCGCTGCGCCTCCGCCTTCTTGTCCCCGGCGAGCTGCTTGTGCAGCGAGAGATAGATCGACTTTGCGCGGCCGTATTCGCCCTGGCGATAGAACGCATCGCCGTAGAGGAACTTGGCCGCATCCTTGTGAGCACCGGGCATGTTCGCCGCCCGACCCGCGAGCTTCACCGCATCGCCGGTCGCATTGCCGGAGAACGCCGCCCAGGCCTGCATGTAGACCGCCTGCCCCGCGTAGCCCTTGATCTTCTCGAGCTTGAGATAGACGCCGCGGGCCTGCTCCCACTCGCCGGCGCTCTCGAAACTCTTGCCCTGCTTGATCAGCGCCTTCGGATCCTTTTCGTCGACGACCGCCACGGTCTTCTTGGGATCCTTCTTCGAATCCTTCTTCGCGTCCTTCTTGGAATCCTTCTTGGGATCCTTCTTGGGATCCTGCTTCGGATGGCTGACAGTCGCGGGCTTGGTGTCGACAGCCGGGACGGCCTCGTCGGGTGGGCCGACGACGTCCGGGGGCGTTGCGCTCCCGCTCGCGCTGCCAGTGGCGATGCCGTCCGCGGAGCCCTTGGCGGGTTTCACGATCGCGTCGCTGCCATCGGTGGTTCCGCCGCTCCCCATCGCGGGCTGCGGAACCGCGCTACCCTCGTCGGGATCCGTCGTCCGGACCTTGCCGGTATCGTCGTCGGACTTGGCGCGGTTGCCGCGCTCGCCGAGCGCCGCGAACACGAGCGCTCCGATGCCGCCGAACAGGATCGCGGCGAGCAGCAGCCAGCCGAACACGGCGAGCGCGCTGCGCCGCGGTGCCGAGGGATAGGACGGTACGGAGTCGACGGCTGCGGCCTCCTCGATCGAAGGCGCGCGCGCCGGGACGGGCGTCGCCGCGCGCATCGAACCACTCGAGCGGCCACTCGCCCCGGGTATCTCACTCTGCCCCGTCAGCACCGTGGGGCCCGACCACGTCCCCTGCAGCTCGGAGCGCGGGTGGCCGACCGCCGGTGAGCTCGTCTGCCCCCGCGGAATGACGCTGCCGTCCTCCATGTGGCGCATCGACAGGCCCGGGTTCAGCGTCGCGACCACGTTGGGATCGGTGGTCATCCCGAGGATGTGCGCCACGGCGACGCCGCGGCCTGCGAGACACTTGTTGAGCTCGTACTCGAGCGTCTCCATCGTCTGCGGGCGATCATCGGGATTGCGCGCCATCGCGGCCATCACGAGATCACTGACCTGAGGCGGGAGATCCGCGCGGACGGAGATCGGCGGCGGCGGATCCTGCGTCGCCTTCTTGGTCAGGATCTCCATGAAGTTATCGCCGGAGTACGGCGGCGTGCCCGTCGTCATCTCGTACATGATCGCGCCTAGCGCGTAGACGTCGCAGCGCGCGTCGGCAGGCCGGCCCGCGGCCTGCTCCGGTGCCATGTACTCGGGCGTGCCCATCGCCATGCCGGGGCTGGTCAGCCGCCGCTCGCGCGCTGCCTCGGCCTCGGTCGTCTTCGCGATGCCGAAGTCGAGAACCTTGACGACGTCGGCCGCGCCGTCACGCGTGATCAGGAAGACGTTCTCGGGTTTGAGATCGCGGTGGACGATGCCCTGCGCGTGCGCGGCGGCAAGGGCCCGACAGATCTGGCTCGAGATCCGGAGCGCGCGCGCGACGTCCATCTCGCCCTCGCGCTCGATGACGCTGCCGAGCTCGACACCCTCGAGGAACTCCATGACGAAGTAGACGCTGCCGTCGTTCGTGGTCCCCGAGTCGGTGACATCGACGATGTTCGGGTGACCGATCTTGGACGCGGCGCGCGCCTCTCGGCGGAACCGCTCGACGAGATCAGGCATCCGCGAGTAGCTCGGATGAAGGACCTTGAGAGCGACTCGCTTGCCGATCTCGACGTGCTCGGCGAGGTAGACCTTGCCCATGCCGCCTTCGCCGATCAGCTCCATGATGTGGTAGCGACCGTCGACGGTGGCGCCGATCAGATCCGGCTCGAGCTCGTCGTTGTCTGGTGCGCGTGCGAGCGCGGTCGCGCCCTCACTGGCGTCACCGGCGCCGGCCGGGAAGTTCCGCCGGTCATCTGCCTTGCGGCGATCATCGCGCTCGTCTCCGCGATCCGTGGCGCGGCGTCCGATCGATCCAGGCTTGCGCACCGGCGGCTCGCCGGACATGTCGGAAGCAGCGATGCCACCCGAGCTCTCGATCATCTGGCGAAGCTCGTCGGTCGGCGGCAGGGTCAGCGCGCGGGTACGGACGCGCGCCAGCAGATCGTGGCGCTCCTTGCGCTCGCGATCGATGTCGTCGAGGAACAGCTCCTGGAGGAACGTCGCCATGCGCGTGCCGTCGGTGGTCGGCGCGTTCTGCGCGAGCCACGTCTGCAGCGCCATTCGCATCTCGTCGCAGTCCTTGTAGCGATCCTCTCGCTTGCTCGCGAGCGCGCGCACGCAGATCTCGTCGAGCTCGACGGGAACGCGAGGGGCCCGCTTGCTCGGGCGCATCACCTCTGGGTTCTTCGCGCGCGACAGCAGATCCTGTGGCTGGTCCTTGCCGGGCGGGAACAGCTGGCGGCCGGTGAGCAGCTCCCACAGCACGATCGCCGCCGCGTACATATCCGATCGGCCGTCGAGCTTCTCGCCCCGTGCCTGCTCGGGGGACATGTACGCGACCTTGCCGTAGATGATGCCGGGCGCGGTCTTCTCGAGCTTGAGCGTCGAGGACGCGAGCCCGAAGTCGGTCAGCTTGACCTCGCCCGTGTACGAGACCAGGACGTTCGGCGGAGACACGTCGCGGTGGACGAGGTTGAGATCGGGGAACGAGTGCGCGTAGCCGAGGCCTCGACACAGCTCCTTGGCGATATAGACGGCGACGTCGATCGGGAACGCGACCTGCTTCTTTGCGCAGCGGTTCCACACGGCGCGAAGGTCGCGGCCCTCCACGAAGTCCATTGCCAGGAACAACTCGCCCGCCACGAGTCCGGCGTCGAACACGGGGATCAGGTTCCCGTGTGACAGCTTCACCACAACTTTCGCTTCGTCGCGGAATCGCGAGATGTACTCGGCGTCCGCGAGGTGCGGCAGGACGGTCTTGATGACCATCAACCTTTCGAGCCCACGGTCGCCGGCGACCGCGAGATAGAGCGCACCCATGCCGCCCTGAGCCAGGGGTCCCAGCAAGTGATACTTGCCGAATTTCCTGGGGTAATGCTCCAGGTCTCCCTCGTGGAGCGCCACGCAGGTACGAACCTACCACGCTGTGCAAACCGCCACCAATTCGGGAAGCCCGCCGATTGAGTCCGTAATTCGAACCACCTAAGATGTCGATCCCCGCGGCTGTGCTGCGGAGTGAGGGGTACACCGACATGGCCGGCGAGCTCGTCCTCGTGATCGATGACAGTCCGACCATCACCAAGGTCGTACAGCTGGTCCTGACCAAGGCCGGCTATCAGGTGGCGACCGCGCCGGACGGGGAAGCGGGGCTCGCCGCAGTGCGCTCTCAGCGCCCTGATCTCATCCTGCTCGACTTCGTGATGCCGCGAATGAATGGCTACCAGTTCTGTCGGGAGCTGGTCGCCGACCCAAAACTTCGAGACATTCCAGTCGTCTTGATGTCGGCGAAGGGCGACCAGGTCGGCGAGCGGTTCGTGAAGGTGATGGGGATTGTCGATTACATCACCAAGCCGTTCTCGCCCGAGGCAATCACGGCCGTCGTCCAGCACACGATCGGGAAGTACGGTCCGGCCGGTGGCGGCGAGGAGGACAATCCGTCACTCGTCACGGGCGAAGATCTCGCAGCCACGGATGATGCGGATCGGGTGCATGCCCGCGCGTCCGCACTCAACACGCTCCGCGATCAGCTCAGCGAGGTCGTGTCCGCGCGGATCGGTGCGCTGTTCCAGCTCGCCGAGACCTCGCACGATCCCGACGCCAAGATCGCGACCGACGCCGCCGCAATCCGCGAGGCCGCGCGCACGTCGCTCGACGACGCCGCGCTCCAGAAGATCATGTCCGCACTCGATCTAGGCCTGTTCGGCGAGAGCACGCCCGGCCTGCGCGGAGATCTCCGCGTCGTGCCGCTCGCGGAAGTCTTGCAGCTGCTCGACGTCCAGGAGCAGTCGGGCATCCTGACGGTCGAGCGCTCCGGCGCGCGAGTCGACATCTACTTCCGCCGCGGTCGTGTCGATCAGGCGGTCGCGGAGGGCGTGCCAGAGGAGTTCCTGCTCGGTCGCTTCGTGCTCGATGCCGAGCTCATGCAACGCGGTGACTTCGAGGCGTTCCTCGAGTCGCGCGCGAACAAGTCCGGCGCGAACCAGCGCCTGATCGGCCAGCAGCTGGTCAAGCTCGGGCTCGTCGCAGAGCTCGACCTCAAGGCGTGCCTGACCCGACAGTCGAGCGAGCTCATCTACGAGATCCTGCGCTGGCGCCACGGTCGGTTCCGGTTCGCCGCGGGACTCGAGCTACCGCCGTCGGTGATCGACGCCGCGCTCGGGCTCGATGTCGAGGCGGTGCTCATGGAGGGCTACCGCCGCGTCGATGAATGGCACCTCATCGAGCGCGCGATCGACAACTTCGATGTCGTGTTCCTGCGCAACGAGGACTCCGTCGCGCAGATGGGCCGTGGCCGGCTCACGCGTGAGGAGCTCGCCGTGCTCGAGCTCGTCAACGGCAAGAACACGGTCAAGGACATCATCCGCAAGTCGCGGATGGGCAGCTTCGAGGTCAGCAAGATGCTGTACCGGCTGCTGAGCATCAAGCTCGTCCGGCGCCGCGTGCTCCCGGTCGCCGTGTAGCCGAGTCCGGCGTCAGGGTTTCTTGACGATGGATTCGAACAGCGGACGCGACAGCTCGCTCGCGTTGTCGGCGTGGATCATCACCTGGACATAGACGTTCGCCGGCTCGTCCCACAGCTCGCCGGAGAACATCTTCTGCCACCGCGCCGGCGAATACTGCTCGGCATCGATCGTCGTCGTCTCTGGCTTCAGTGCCGGTCGACGAATGCTGAAGCTCGTGTTGCGCCACTCGTCGCGCTTGATCTGACACTCGATCGACAGGTACTCGTACGGACCGATCGTCTGCGTGGTTCGCCCAGTGAACCGCCGGCAGCCCGCCTTCTTGAGCGCCTTCTCGATCGCGGCGAGCGGGACCGAGCTCACGCTGACTCCGTCGATCGTGTAGGCCGAGGGAACCGGGGGCAGCGGCTTCGGCTCCTCGCTGACCACCGGCTCGGCGGCCAGATCCGCCGGCGCCACCACGGGGCGATCCGCGATCGGCTCGTCCTCCGCGGCTGACGCAGGTGCGGCGACGAGCGTCGGCTGGCCGGGCACGGGCGACACCGGGCGACCGGACGATTGCCCACACGCGAGCGAGAGATACATCCATGCCGCGAGAGCGAGCTTCGTCGTCATGGACGCATCGTACTGCGTTGCACGCGATTAGCGGCGACGGCGGCGACGCAGCATCGCACCGAGCGTCAGCACGGACAGCGTGAGCGCACCCTGCGGGCCGCCACCGACCGAGCAGCAGCCGGTGTCGGTCGCGTCGTCGCAGCTGTCGTCGGCTTCGCATGCGGGCGCCGGCTTCGCGAGCACGACGCACACGTCGTCGACGTTCCAGCCCGCCAGGTTGAAGCCCGGATCGCTCGCGAGCTCGAACCGCAGCTTGAGCTTGCCATTGGCGACCTGACCGGAGACGTCGATGTCATGGAACCGCCACTCCTTGTCGATGTGGTGGGTCGGCGACCCGGGCTCGGACTCGCTCGCGTAGCTGGTCCAGACCTGGGTTCCGTTCGCGTGCACGCTCGCGCTGTCGAAGAAGCCGTCCTCGACAC
>JACCQV010000277.1 GCA_013813945.1 Deltaproteobacteria bacterium
CGTTCGTGCTTCTCGGCAAGTTTCTCGAGACACGCGCCCGCCGACGACTCTCTGACGCCGTGCGTGGTCTCGTCGCGCTGGTCCCGAAGACCGCGCGCCGGGTCACTGCGGATGGCACCGCGACCGATGTCGCGGTCGAATCCCTGACCGTGGGCGATCTCGTGCTCGTGCGCCCCGGCGAGCGCATCCCCACGGATGGTGAGGTGGTCCGCGGAACGTCCGCCGTCGATGAGTCGATGCTGACCGGCGAGAGTCTGCCGGTCGACAAGCGCGAAGGCATGCTCGTCTTCGGAGGGACTCTGAACCAGAGCGGAGCGCTCACGTTCCGCGTGACTCGAGTTGGGGCCGACACTGCACTCGCCCGCATCGTCGAGGCGGTCGAACAAGCGCAAGGATCGCGTGCGCCGATCGCGCGCCTCGCCGATGTTGTCAGCGCGTACTTCGTCCCGATCGTGATCGGGCTGGCGACGATCACGCTGATCGTCTGGTACGTCGCTGATCCCACAGCGGGGATCGCCGTCGCAGTCGAACGGTTCGTCGCGGTTCTGGTCCTCGCATGCCCATGTGCGCTCGGACTCGCAACGCCCGCGGCTGTCGCAGTCGGAACTGGTCGGGGCGCGGAGCTTGGAATCCTGGTCAAGGGCGGCGCGGTGCTCGAGGCCGCGAGCCGCATCGACATGGTCCTCCTCGACAAGACCGGCACAGTCACCGAAGGAAAGCCGACGCTGACCGACGTGATCGACACGTCGGGACGCGGCGAGGTTGCCTTGCTCGCGCTCGTGGGAACCGTCGAGCGACAGAGCGAGCACCCGGTCGCGCAAGCGATCGTCAATGGCGCGATCGATCGAGGTGCGCGTCTCGGTGACGTCTCGGACTTCCTGATGGAAGCCGGTGCGGGTGTCCAAGGGCGCGTTCAAGGCGTGACCGTGCGGATCGGAACGAGCGCATGGCTCGCAGGGGCCGGGGTCTCCACGGCAGCGCTCGACGCATCCGCAGATGAGCTGGCCTCTCGCGGTCGAACCCCTTCGTTCGTCGCGCTCGACGGCGAGCTCGCAGGCATCGTCGCGATCGCCGACCGGCCGGCTGCCGAGGCGAAGAAGGTGATCGCCGAGCTCAAGGCGATGGGTATCGACGTCGCGATGGTCACCGGGGACCGCAAGGGCACCGCACAGGCCGTCGCCAAGGAGCTCGGCATCGAGCGCGTGTTCGCCGAGGTCCGGCCGGAGGACAAGGCACGCGTCGTCGCCGAGGAGCGTGCGAAGGGACGAACCGTCGCGATGGTCGGCGACGGCATCAACGATGCCCCGGCCCTCGCCGGTGCTCACGTCGGCATCGCGATCGGAACGGGCACCGACATCGCGGTCGCGGCAGCCGACATCGCCCTCCTCCGTGGAGGAATTGCCTCGCTACCAACGGCACTGAAGCTCGCCCGCAGCACGCTGCGAACGATCCGGCAGAATCTGTTCTGGGCGTTCATCTACAATATCGTCGGGATCCCGATCGCGGCCGGTGCGCTGTACCCGGTCACCGGCTGGCTGCTGTCTCCAGTCCTCGCTAGTGCCGCCATGTCGCTGTCCTCTGTATCCGTGCTCGCCAACTCGCTGCGGCTGCGCCGGTTTGGCCGTACGCTGGAGCCACGCCATGTGTGACCACGATGTCGGCACCGCGGAGTCCCCGCAGACACCGCTATCCTCCGAGGTCGTCGCTAGCCTGGTAGCGAACCATCGCGAGTTTCTCAAGTTCGTGGAGCGCCGCGTCGGTAGCCGCGCGGTCGCCGAGGAGATCCTGCAGAACGCGTTCGTCCGCAGCGTCGAGAAGTTTGACACGGTTCGCGAGAGCGCCGTTGGCTGGTTCTATCGCGTGCTGCGAAACGCGATCATTGATCATCATCGCCGCACGGGCGCTGCAGAACGTCGCATGGAGTCGTACGCGACCGACCAGGCTGCGAACGACACGCGCGACGTCGAGCTCCACGGCGTCGTGTGCAAGTGCGTCGCAGACATCGCCGAGACCCTCAAGCCCGAGTACGCAACAGCGCTGCGCCGGATCGAGATCGATGGTGTCTCTGTCAAGGACTTCGCGGACGAGGTAGGCATCTCGAGCAGCAATGCCGGCGTCCGTGTGTTCCGCGCCCGCGAGGCACTCCGCAAGCAGGTGGTCCGCTCGTGCGGTACGTGCGCTTCGCACGGCTGCCTCGACTGCACGTGCGGCGGTCCGTCACGCTCCGGTGATTAGGGGGTCTTGCGCCGCTGCTCGATCGCCGTGAGCCCGCGCTCTGCGCTCTCGCGAACAGTCGGTACTCGATCGTTCGCGGCCGTCCGGAATCGGCGCTCGGCACCGTCGAGGTCGCCGCCGTCGTAGAGGAGCCATCCGAGCAGGGCTGCCGCTTCGCCGGCTCGCGCGGAGCTCGGGAATGAGGTGATGAACTTGGCGAGAGAGTCTCGCGCTGTTGTCGTCTTCCCTGCGCGCTTCGCTGCGACGCCGGTCCAGTAACACGCGTCCTCGCGTGCATCGGCAGTTGCATCGCTGCATGCCTTCGCGAACGCCTGGGAGGCGCCACCCGCGTCGCCCGCACGCAGGAGCATCCAGCCGCGACGAAACTCGGCCTCGCTTGGTTTGACCGGCACGGGCGTTGGAGTAACGGGCTCGACCGAGATCGCAGGCTTGCGCGTAGTCGCCGTGGTCTCGCGCGGCGTCGGCTCAGCCGACTCCTTAACAGAGGTCGCGATCTTGGGCTTGGTCGGCGATTTCCTGCTCGGAACGGCGGGCGCCGCTGGCGGCACGACGACCGGGGCCGCGGCCGCCGGATCGCTTGACGCCAAAGGTGTCGGCGCAACCTCGTCGAGCTGCGCCGTGCGCGGAGGCGACCATCGCTCCCCTGCTCTGACTGTGACCGGTTCGTGCACGGGCAAGCGGATCTCGACCGCGCCGTCCTCGACGAGAACCATCACGAGGCGATCCTGCTCGGCTTCGACGATGAATCGCGTCCCCCGGACCTCGATCTCGGAATCCGCGGTGAACACGCGAAACCGCTCACTGCTATGAACCGGACCAACATCGAACGAGACACGTCCACCGTGCACGCGGACCTGGTAGTCAGGCCACGTCGCGACACGATCGAACCGTCCGCCGTTCGAAGCGACGATCGTCTCGCGTGCTGCCGGTGCGGTGACAGCAACACCTGCGGACTCCTCTCGGCGACCGACGAACCAGACGATCGTTGCGGCGGCAGCCGCGAGCGAGAGGCCCGCGGCGACGAACGGCATCCACGAAGACCGCGTGTACTGCGGTACCGACGCTGCCCCCGCGAGCATCCGCGTCCGGTTCTGCTCCGCGCGGTCCGTCGCGGGCTCCGCGGCGGGCAACGTGCGCGCGAGACCATCGAGTTCGTCGTCTCCCGGGATCCACTTTGCCGCGCTCACGACTGCATCTCCTCTATCGCAGCGCGGAGCGCGGTGCGTGCGTCGGTCAGCCGACGCCACAGGCTCGCTTCCCGGATCCCGAGGACCTGCGCGGCCTCCTTGCCCGGCACCTCCTCGATCACGCAGAGGACGTAGACCTCCTTGAGTGCGGGCGACAGCATCTCGACGGCGGCGGCCAACCAGCGCCGTTGCTGCTCGAGCGTGATCGCCTCACCCGGTGTGATCGGGTTCGCCAGCGGAACCGTGGCGAGCTTGTCTCCCGCGCTCTTGCGCCGTGCTTCGCTCCTCTGATGATGGCGCGTGAGGTTCGCGCTGATCCCGAACAGCCAGGTCTTCACCGTCGATTCGCCGCGGAAGCGTGGCGCCGACCGATGTGCCTCGATGAACGTCGACTGCACGAGATCGTCGACCTGCATGTCGCCGCACAAGAGATGCGCGATGAAGCGGTAGACGTCCCGATGGAATCGGTCATAGAGCGCACCGAGTGCGGCCTGGTCACCCTGCGCGACTGCCGACACGAGCGCGCGATCCGACATCTCGTCGACCGTGCCGTGCACCCGTCGCAACGGGAGCACCTTGCCCTCTGTCACGGTGCCTCTACGCGAATCCCGATCGCGGCGCGAACAAAGCTGCGCGGACCACCCGCGATCTCCGTTCGGGCGATCGCGGCGTCGCCGTGCACATCCGCGTAGAACGCGAAGCGGCCACCGAGCGATCGAGAGATCATCACGTGAACATCGCCGCGGAGCTCGTGACTCGCCTCGTTCAGCGAGAACGGCATCATGTGCATGTCGAGGTGCGTGGTCGCGATCGCCAGTCGTCCATAGCCCACACCGATCCCGGGACTCACGACGAAGGAGCCGAGTCGCCTCGGTAGGGCCAGGGTCGCAAGTGCGTGGAGCTCGTCGCCGTGATGCGGCGAAGCACCCGATGTGTCTCCC
>JACCQV010000293.1 GCA_013813945.1 Deltaproteobacteria bacterium
CGTTCGTGCCCTCCGTGTTCGGCGCCACCGCGGCATCGGTGGCCGTCAAGCTGCTGTGCGGGCTGCCGTTGCCCAGGCCGATCGACCTCGATGCCCCACGGCCGAAGCGGCCGACACGTGACCAGCCCGCGGTCACGCCCGGAACGAACAGCTCGCCGAGCTGATGCGCGCGCTACGTGCGCTCGCGATGCTCGTCATCATCGCCGCATGTCGCGACCCGGCGGCGCCACCCCCCAAGCGCGCCACGCTGCTCGAGTATCTCGGCTCGCTCGCCGGGACCGACCCGGCAACGCGCGCCCGCGAAGTGGCGACGTGGGAGCTCGATCGCGTCAGCTGGGAGCGAACCGTGGTGCCGCCCTACGCCGGTGTGCATGCCGACTACGCCCGCTCGTTCGAGGAGGTGGCACCGAGACTGGTCGCGCGGCTCGCGATCCGGAGCGCGATCACGACGCGCCCGCACTTCGCCGGCGATCCACGGCTGACGCGCGGCCAGGCCCAGGCCCGGTGGGCGTTACCGGTGCAGTTTCCCAGCGAGGTCGCCGAGCTCGATGGGATCGCGCTCGATGCGGTGTTCGTGCGTGATGGCGAACGCTGGCGTGCGATCGTGGGGCTCGACGGCGTGCTCCGTGCGAAGGCCGCGGCCATCGATCCGGTGTGCGCCGCATATCTCGACATCACGAACGCGAAGAGCTGCAGCGAGATCGGCTGGGTGATCGCAGATTCAGCGCTGGCATCCGATCGACCGCGGTTCAAGCATGCCTGTTCGCTAGCGTCGAACCTGTGCGCCAACTGATCGGCACCGGTGCGCTCTCGTGGTAAATCGATCACCATGTTCAGCGTCGGCGACAAGATCCCATCCGTCACCATCAAGCAGGCCACCCCCGAAGGTGGTGCGGAGATCGACCCCTCGGTGCTGTTCGCCGGCAAGAAGGTCGTGATGTTCTCGCTCCCCGGGGCGTTCACGCGGACCTGCTCGTCCAAGCACCTGCCCGGCTACCTCGCCAAGCTCCCGGAGCTCAAGGCCTCTGGAGTCGACGTCGTCGCCTGCCTGTCGGTCAACGACGCGTCGGTGATGAAGGCGTGGGCGGAGCAGCACGACGCGCTCGGCAAGATCACGATGCTCGCCGACGGCGCGGCCGTGTTCAGCAAGGCGCTCGGCATCGATTACGACGCGGGTCACATGGGGATCCGCGCCCGCCGTGGCGTGTTTGTCTTCGAGAACGGCGTGGGGACGTCCGTCGACATCGAGGCGCCCGGCAAGTTCGAGGTCTCGAGTGCCGAGGCCTGTCTGATCGGTCTGAACAAGTAGTGGCTCCGCCACTGTTTCACCGACTGCTGATCGCGAATCGCGGCGACGTCGCGGTCCGCGTAGCGCGTGCGTGCGATGCACTCGGCATCGTTCCGGTGTTCGCAGTGAGCGAGGCGGACCGCGAGGCACCGTATACGCGCGGACGCGAGGTCGTCGTGCTCGGACCCGGGCGCGCGGCACTGTCGTATCTCGACGTCGAGCGGGTCGTGCAGGCAGCCGTGCAAGCACGCTGCTCTGCGCTGCATCCAGGCTGGGGCTTCCTGTCCGAGAACCCGCTGCTCGCAACGTTGTGCGCACAGCACGGCGTGACGTTCATCGGGCCGCCACCGCAGGTCACGGCGCTGATGGGCAGCAAGACCCGCGCGAAGGCCGCGATGCTCGCCGCCGGCATGCAGGTCATCCCAGGTAGTCAGGGCGTGCTGGCCTCGGTCGCCGACGCCCAGCGCGTCGCCGCGGAGGTTGGCTTCCCCGTGCTGTTCAAGGCGGAGAACGGCGGCGGTGGCCGCGGCATGCGGATCGCGCGCAGCGCCGCCGAGGTCGAGGCTGCGTATAGCGAGGCGCAAGCAGAGGCACGCGCCGCGTTCGGCGGTGATCGCGTCTTCCTCGAGCGGCTGATCGAGGACGGCCGGCACATCGAGATCCAGATCTTCGGCGACCGCTACGGGCGCGCCGTGCACCTCGGCGAGCGCGACTGCACGGTCCAGCGCAATCACCAGAAGTTGATCGAGGAGAGCCCATCCCCCGCGATCGACGACACGCTTCGCGCTGCGACGTGTGCTGCCGCTGCACGTGCGGTCGCCTCGATCGGCTACGTCGGCGCCGGGACGATGGAGCTGCTGCTCGATCCCGCGGGCCGGAATGAATCCGGCCCGCTCCATTCTGGGC
>JACCQV010000281.1 GCA_013813945.1 Deltaproteobacteria bacterium
TCACCGGCAACAACGCCGTCCAGATCCGTGGCTGCGCGAGCGCGGTGATCACGGTCAACGACGGCCAGCCGCTCCTCGACACCAACCGCGTGCTCTTCGATGTGTCGGGCAACGGCAACGTGTTCGATGGACTCTCCGTGGCGAACGTCGACGACGGCTGGGTGATGTTCGCGCTCGATGGCTCGGACAACGTCGTACGTAACACCACGATCGCCAGCTATGAACGCACCGGCGTGATGATCACCGGGACGGACAACACCGTCATCAACAACGTGATCCGTGGTGGTACGGCGGCCGTCACCGTCGCGAATGCCGCCGCGGTCATGGTCTCGGGGCAGACCGCCGATCGGAACCGGATCGTATCAAACGTGCTTGTCCAGAACGCGCACGACGGGATTCGCGTCATGGATGGGGATGATCTGCTGATCGACCACAACACGATCTCGGGAAACCTGGGCGATGCCCTGTCGTTCTTCCCGACGGCAGCCGGCAACCAGACGAATGCGCAGAACCTGTGCGTGCGTAACAACCTCCTGTCCGACAACGTGGGCGCTGCGTTGCGCGCTGGACCGATGGCCACGATGACGTTCAGCACCGCCTGCGAGCTGTCACTGACAGGCGGGCTGTACGGCAACGATCAGGTGGCCAACGGTGCCGTGTGTGCCGGTACCGCCTGCACCGCCTGCGCATGCCTGACGCAGGCACCGGTTGGCGGCCAAGCGAGCTTCTTCGAGTACAGCGTTGCGCCTGCCTACGCGAGCACCACGTTTGGCGACGAGAGCTTCTTCTGCGTCGCCGGGACGATGCTGATCGATGTCGCCGACATCGTCGATGGTGACCTCGGAACGGCGGGGGCGCAGCCGCACGACCTCAACGGACGAGATCCAGGGAGCTTCGTGTCGACCGCGCCCGACATCGGTGGCCGCGAGAGCGGGGCCGAGGGCTGCTACTGAGCGAGCCGCACGGGCTCGCCGATGCGCACCACGCCTTCACGGATCACCCTCGTGTAGACGCGCGACCAACCCGGGTTGCGGACCTGATCGATCCTCCGGAACGCCTTGGCCGTGAACGACTCGGCGATCAGCTTGCACGGCTCGGTGTAGCGGGTGACCTCGAGGACCACGGTGGTGCCGAGCTCGAATCGCGAGCCCGGGATCACGGCGGTCCAGTCCAGACCGCTCACCGTGACGTTCTCACCGGCCGAGCCGGGATAGATCGGATGTCCCTCGGCCTGCAGGGCCAGGATCACCTCGAGGGAGTACACGCAGACGGCGCGATCCGGTCCGCCGTGAACCTTCTTGTGCTTCTGGCGGTCCTCCTCGAGACCGAGCATCCCGATCGCGACCTCGCGCACCGGCAGCTTCGGAACCCCGCCGCCCGACCGATTGAGCTGGAAGATCCGCCCGCTCACGACCGGGTCGCTGGCTCCGCTGCGGCGTCGCGCTTCCAGGCGACGAAGGCAGGCAGAGCGTGCATGGCATCGACGTAGGCGCGGCACGTTGCATCGAGGTCCACGCCATAGGTCGTGAACCGCGTCGTCACCGGCGCGAACATCGCGTCGGCGATCGAGAACGCGCCAAACAGGAACGGACCCTTGCTGGCAGCGAGCTGCTCGCGCCAGATCGCCATCACGCGATGCGCATCGGCGAGCGCCTCGGCCGTGTGGCCCTCCCCTGCCTTGTCACTGTGCAGATCCATCGGCATCTGCGTGCGCAACTCCACGAAGCTGGAGTGCATCTCCGCGGACATCGACCGGGCGCGCGCCCGCTGAGCGCGATCGGCGGGCCACAGGTTCGCAGCGGGATACAGCTCGTTGACGTACTCGCAGATCGCGAGGGAGTCCCAGATCACGAGATCGCCGTCGTGCAGCACGGGCACGCGCTTCGCGGGACTGACCTTCGCGATCTGCTGCTTCGTGTCTGGCTGTTCGAACAGGATCGTCGTCGTCTCGAACGCGGCTCCCGTGTGCGCGAGCGCGAGGTAGGGACGGAGCGACCACGACGAGTAGCGCTTGCTGCCGACGTAGAGCGTGAGTGCCATGCGCGGCACTCTACTCGACGATCCGTGGCGTCACACGCCGAACTTCGCGAGCTTCTTGTGCAGGCCTTCGCGCGTGATCCCGAGCGTGACCGCGGTCTTCGTCTTGTTGTTGCCGTGGTCGCGCAGGGCCTCGGTGATCAGCCAGCGCTCGACCTGATCCATCATCTCCTTGAGCGTCCCCTGCTTCGGCGCGATCCGCGTGACGGTGCCCTCGATCTTGCGCAACCGCGGCGACAGATCGGTGATCTCGATCCAGTGGCCGGTCTCGGCCTGGATCACGAGGCGCTGGATCTCGTTCTCGAGCTCGCGGATGTTGCCCGGCCAGTTGTACGACGCGAGGGCCTCGAGCGCGTCCTGGGTGAACCCCGGCAGCTCGACGCGATACTCCTCGGCGTGGCGCTTGAGGAAGTGCGCGCAGAGCAGCGGAATGTCCTCGCGACGGTCGCGCAGCGGCGGCAGCTTGATCGGAAACACCATCAGCCGGTAGTAGAGGTCCTGGCGAAACCGGCCCTTCTCGACCTCGGCGGCGAGATCGCGGTTCGTCGCGCACACGATCCGGACGTCGACCTGCTTCTCGGCAGTGGCACCGACGGGACGGATCGTGCCCTCCTGCAACACGCGCAGGAGCTTTGCCTGCAGCGTCATCGGCATCTCGCCCATCTCGTCGAGGAACAGCGTCCCGCCGTCCGCGATCTCGAACAGGCCCTTCTTGTCGCTGTCGGCGCTCGTGAACGCTCCGCGCTTGTGGCCGAACAGCTCCGACTCGAGGAGGTTCTCGGGGAGCGCCGCGCAGTTCTGCGCGACGAACATCTTGTCCGCGCGCTGCGATTGGTGGTGGATGCCCGCGGCGATCAGCTCCTTGCCGGTACCGGTCTCGCCCTCGATGCACACGGTCGCGCGGGTATCGATGACCTTGTCGAGCTGCGCGATCACCGACTTCATCGCCGGCGACTCGCCGATGATGTTGTCGAACTTGATCTTCTGTTCCTTGCGCTTGAGGTAGACGTTCTCACCGCGCGACCGCTCCTCGGCGACCCGCAGGCGCTGGACGAGCGTGGCGTTATCGATCGCGAGGGAGGCCTGTGCGGCGAGGAGCAGAGCGGTCTCGAGATCGCCCTCGACGAACATTCCCGCGCTCGCGCGATTGTCCGCCTGGATCAGCCCGATCACGTCCTCGCCGCGCCACAGCGGCACCGCGAGGATCGACAGGATCTGACCGCCGAGGATCGACTCGCTCGACAGTGCTTCCTGGGCGTTCGCCGTCAGCACCGCAGCACGGTCGCTGAGCACACGGCGCAGCACGGCCCGGCTCGCGCGCACCGCATCGGCTCCCGGCGGTCGTGGCTCACTGCCCGGACGCTCGCGCGAGACGGCGAGTGCGAACCGATCCTTGTCAGCCTCCGAGCGCAGGAGGATCGCGACGTGTGTCGCGCGGTGCAGGAGCTCGAACGTCGCGCTGACGCAGGCCTCGATGACCTCGGCTGGCTCGAGCCGCGACCCGAGGGGCTGCAGCGCCTTGTAAACGCGCAGTGCATCGGCCGGGCTGCCTTCGATCTGATCGGCGACCGCCGGCAGATCCATGATCGAGCGCGAGGCGATCAGCCGATCACCCAGATCATCATCGGCCTCGTCCCCGATGCGCACGGAGACCTGGACCGGGTCGGCCGGGTTGCCGAGGAGCAGCGTGTCTCCATCGACGAGCGCGAGCTCCCAGCGCGCGGCCGCATCGACAGGGATACGCCGGCCATCACGCTCGATCGCAGATCCGTTGGTCGAACGCAGGTCGCGGAACACGTAGTGCTCACCGACCAGCGAGATCTGTGCGTGGTCGCCTGACAGATGGAAATCGGTGATGACGATCGTGCTCGTCGGAGAACGACCGATCGTGACCGTGCCAGCGGGTGCTCCCGTGGCCAGGACGCGATGCACGCGTTGTGACGCCGTGCCGTGGAGGATGTCGAGGACGATCACTGAAACGTGGCGCTAGGCCGGCCCCTCATCGGGGTTTATACTGCACACTTATCCTTCGCGCCGCATGCCGGGACTCTCGAAAGTCATCGTACTGGACCCGGATGCGCGGGCCGGGCGGCAGGTGCAACTGGGGTTCGAGCGCGAGGGGGTCCCCTCCACCATCGCCGCCATCCCCGCCGAGACTGGTCGCCTGGACCTGCCGACCCAGGACGCGGGCCTGGTGGTCGTCGGGGGGACAGATGAGCGCGCTCTGGAGCTTCTGCGCAGGACGCGGAAGCACCTGGACGAGAGCAAGCTCGACGCGCCGATCGTGTTCGCGGGCCGCGGCATCCTCCGCGGCGACGCCGAGGCAGCGGGCGCAGACGAGGTCATGCTCCTCCCTGCGTTCCTCCGGGACGTGGTGACGGTCGGCCGCCTGCTCCGGGGCCAACCGGCGGCGAAGCGCGATCACATCGTCGGCAGCCTCGGCGAGACAACGGGCGTCTACACGCTCGTGCGTGCGCTCTCCGCGCTCGGCCGCAGCGCAGTCCTGACCCTGATGCGCGGGTTGCGCCGCGGCGAGATCCGGTTCTTCCACGGGGAGGTGACGTCTGCTCAGGTCGGGCTGATCCACGGCCAGGCCGCGCTCCATCAGCTTCTCCTGTGGACCGAGGCGCGGTTCGAGTTCCATCACGAAGACATCGTGCGCCGGCAACAGATTCCGTTGTCGCACGACGAGCTGTTCGCCGATGCCGAGCGCTTCCTCGAGGGGGTTCGCGATTCCAGCGGCACGCTGTCGCCCTCGATGGTGCTCGAGCAGGACCTCCCGCGGATCCACACGCTCGGCAAGCAGATCCCGACGGAGGTGCACGGAGTGCTGCGGATGTTCGACGGCCATCGCGTCCTCGCCGATGTCCTCGAAGACTCGCCCTACCGCGTGTTCGAGACCCTGCGCGTGGCGCAGCGCGCATGCGATGTCGGCC
>JACCQV010000283.1 GCA_013813945.1 Deltaproteobacteria bacterium
GCCATCGAGAGCATCGCGTGCGAGATGTTGTACTGCCACAGGCAGACGTTCTTGTTCGTCGGCGCCGTCTTCATCAGCTCCTGGAAGACATAGATCGCCTTGTCGCTCTTGCCCTGCCCGAGGTAGAGGTCGGCGAGGATCTCGAGCATCTGGAAGGCGTACTTGTTGTCGACGCGCTGGAACGCGGCGTACGCCTTGTCGGCCTTACCGATCTCCGAGTACGCGCGGACGAAGTCCTTCTTCGCGGCGCGGTTCAGGGTCTCCTGCTTCTTGTCGTTCTTCGTCGCCTGGGCGACCTGGAAGAACGTCTCGAGCGCTTCCTGGAACCGGGTCAGGTTGAGATGGATCCAGCCCATCTTGTACATCGCGTACCAGTACGCCGATGACTTCGGGAACTTGAGGACCATCTTGTAGCGGCTCTCGGCGTCCGCGAGCTGGCCGGCCTCGAAGTAGTAATCCGCGAACGCGAGGTGCGCCTCGGGGACGTACTTGCTGTTGGGATAGTTCTTGAGCAGCTTGTCGTAGACCGCGCGCGCTTCCTTCAGGTACTTGCCGCCCTGCAGCGTGTACCCGTAATAGAACAGCGCCATATCCATCTTGGGATAGTTGCGGAACGCATCGTTGTCGGTGAGGCCCTTGTAGGTCTTCACTGCCTTGAGGAGGTAGTCCTTGGCCTTGTTCGCGGCCTGCGAGGACTCCGTCTTGAACTTGCTCTTCTCGCCCGGCGTCTTCGCGACGTCGGACTTGATCGTGAACTCGACGGCCTTGAGGCGCCAGTAGCGCTGCTGCTTGGCGTAGAGCTCGCCGAGTCGGAAGTAGTAGTCGCTCTTCTCCTCGACCTCGGCATCCGGCGTGTCCGCGATCAGGTTCGCGAGGATCGCTTCCTGCTCACCGCGGATGTTGCCGACCAGGCCTTCGATCGAGAGGACATCGTCGGCCGACAGCGACGGCTGGACATCCTTCTTGTCTTCAGGCTTGAGCACCGTCGGCTTCGTACGGTCCGAGAGCTTGACGTCGATCTTGACGTCCTGCTGCCGCGTGTACTTGGCCTTCTGAGCCCAAGCGACCGAAGTCGCTGTCGTGCTCACCGCGAGCACCCCGAGCATTGCGAGCTTCATTCTGTTCATTGCGATTCCCTTTTTCCCGGCGGGATCAAACTTGGAGATGCTGGCGAGGCAATCCGTGCGAGCGACACTAGCGAACGTCGTCAATCCGGTCGTCACGGCTTTGTCATCGGCCGACCAAGGGCCAAAAAACGACTTGAGCCCGGCATGTAAATCACCGGGCTCACAGGGCATTCAGGCTGATTTCATTTCGGGCAGCGCGAGCGGATCTTGAACCGGTAGTACCCCAGCTCGTCCTTCCAGTACTCGCCGTTGAACTTCCACTGGAAGTGCTCGTCGTCGACGAGGATCGGCTCTTCCTTGTGCGAGCCAGAGACCTTGCCGACCTTGAGCGAGTCCGCCGTCATCTTGTCGGCCTTGGACTGCAGGATCTCGAACTTGATCTTCGAGCCGTCACGAGCGAGCGAGCCGAGCTCGCGGGCGAGCCGATCAATGCGGTCACGGGCGACCTTGCCGGCGTCCGCCGCGGCGACCGACTGCTGGACGGTCAGCTCCTGGAGAACCTCGGCCGCGACCTGCGTGGTCTGCCAGGCCTTGTCGGACTTCTGCAGCATGTCGAGCTCCTTGTTGAGCTCGTCGACCCACGCGAACGTCTTGAGGAGCGTCTTGTCGTTGAGCACGCTCATCACGAGGCGCTGCGTCTTGACGTCGAGGCCGGCCTTGTTGCCCTTGACCTTCTTCACGTAGTCGTAGAACTCGGCGTTGTCGTCGTACTTCTTGACGAGCTCGTTGAGGTTGTTCATCAACGGGCGGTACTTGTCGTTGAAGTCCTGGATCGCCTCTTCGGCCTGATCGTAGAGGCAGTACTTGAAGTAGATGACGCTCTTCAGGAGCTCGGACTCCGGGAAGAACTGGTCCTCGAAGTACGGCGCGTTCAGCGTGTGGATGTTGCCGAGCGCCTTCGAGTTGAGCGTCTTCATGAAGTACGCCCAGCTCGCCTCGAACAGCGACTCCGCCCAGTCGGCCGAGTTCTGGTCGAGCTTCTCGAAGTACTTGATCGACGTGTCGAACTGCTGCGTCGAGTAGAACACGCGCGCCATCTGCAGCTGCGCGAGCTCGTTGTAGTTCGAGATGTCGTCGGCCTTGTAGGCCTTCGGACGCTCCGCGCCGATGATCAAGATGTCCTTGAACGCATCGACGGCCGGCTTGCCTTCGTACTTGCGGACATACGTCACGCCCTCGAAGAACTTCGCCTTGATGAAGAACTCGCTGTTGCGACCGACCTGCTGGAACAGGCCGATGGCCTTGTCGAAGTCGCCTTCGGCGCCCTTGCGGTAGTAGTGGCGACCGAGGAGGAACAGCAGCTCGTCCTTGACCGATGCGAGGCTCGAGTCATTGAGCGCGCTCGGATCGTACGTGCCGATCTTCTCGAGGATGCCGGACGTCTCGGGCAGCACGCGAGAGAGCGCGGCGAGCCACTTGAGTGCGGCACCATGATAGGTGTGCGCGTCGCCGGCCTGGACGATCTTGTCGAAGTAGGCGAGCGACCCGGCGTAGAAGCCCATCTGATAGAGCGTCTTGCCCATGAAGAACTCGGCGCGCTGCTTGTTCTTCGCGTCGTCGCCGCTCTCGCCGTCGAGGACCTTCTTCAGCTCGATCGACGCCGAGAAGAAGTCCTTCTTGTCGTAGAGCTTGATCGCGCGCTCGAGCGTCTTGCTCGGTGGCGTGGATGTCGCGTTGTCCGGCTCGAACTCCATGTCCGTGCCTTTGCCCTTGTCCTTGGGCTGAGCAACGGCAGTGGCCGAGAACGTGAATGCTGCGCTGAGCGCGACAAGTGACAGCTTCGAGATCAACCGCATCAAGTCCTCCGGGTCTTTGTTCCCCCCCATGCGTCCGCACGGGATGTGACCCGGCGGAATCATCGGCAAGGTAGGTGGGGCCTGTCAAGGCAACGGCGGTCCGCTACGCGGGTCGCTGCCCATGGACACGGGATCATGCTGTCGATTGCATGTGTCTCGCGTGACGGATTTCGACGACGTCCGACACCCACAGACATGAGCTGCACGGGGACCGTCATGACGAAACCATCGCCGCCCTCAGCGTTGTTTGTAGTCGTTCCCTTGACTTGGGTGACCACCACCATATTATCGGGCGCGATGAGTGGACGCCGTAACGTCGTGCTGTTGGGTACGCTCCTCTGCGCCTTCCTGGTGGGGTGCACGGGTGAACCAGTCGGCCGAATCTGCGATCTCGGAACCGAGAGCCCGGCCGCCACGGAAGTCGTCGTTGCGTCGCCGTCGCTCGATTGCGTCTCGCGCACCTGTCTGCGCGTGCCCCTGTCGCGCGAGCTGCCGCCCGGTGGCTCGTTCCCCGCTGGCAACAACGGCCTGTGCACCGCCGAGTGCAGCGCCGACGAGGATTGCGACCGTGTTCCCGAGTCGCCGTGCGTCTCTGGCTTCACCTGCGGCGTCGCCGTCACTGTCGGTCCGTTCTGCTGCCGCAAGTTCTGCATCTGCAAGGACTACGTCGTCGTTCCCGAGTCGGGTCAGCTCACCACGCCCAAGGCGTGCGATGCGTCGAACAACGACAACGCGTGCTGCAATCTGAGCGGCCGCAGCGGCAACAGCGCTTACCCGCTCTGCCAGTAACTCCTCGGCGCGGCGCGCACGCGCCAGACACGCTCGAGCTAGCCAGCGCCCCCGCAGGTATGCCTCCGCGCGTCCGACTCATGAGAGCTTCGTGAAGTGCTTCATGAAGTGGAGCGCCACGCATCCTTGATGATTTCCACGACGCCGCCGGTGATCGCCACGACGTCGAACCGGCACTCGTCGAACACAGGCTCACGCGCGAGGAGGTAGATGCGCGCGACGCGCGTGACCTGCGCTCGCTTGGCGGCGCTCACCATCTCGGCGGCGTGACCGTGTTCGCCGTCGCGGCGACTACGAACCTCGATGAAGACGAGGACGTCCGCGTCGCGAGCGACGATGTCGAGCTCGCCCGCCTTGCAGGCGAAGTTACGCTCGACGATCCGATAGCCGGCGGCCAGCAGCGCACCGGTGGCATCCACCTCGGCGGACGCACCACGATCTACAGTCGACCTGTCTTCCAACGCAGCACGGTCTTTCCCCTCCCTGCTCGTTCTCTAGCAGGGGACCGTGACAGCGGGGGCCGCGGCCCGACGCCGTTCCGTGGCGTCGTGAGCGGCCACAGCAGCAGATGGAGCTCGCGGCGACCGAGCACGTGCACGGGCACGAATGCAAAGAGCCCCTCCGAGGGGCTCTGGGACGTGACGGGATTTCCTCGAGAGGAAATCGGGTCGACTAACCCCAGGGATCGCTTGTGTTGACCTCGTAGGCGTAGGCGTAGGCGTCTGCGTAGGCGACTCCGAGGCAACCGGCCGAGCCACCGGCCGATACCGGGTCGATGTTCCATTTCCAGACGCT
>JACCQV010000371.1 GCA_013813945.1 Deltaproteobacteria bacterium
ATTCAGAGCCGCCAAGGGCGCCAAGAACGCCAAGGGAGAAGTTGGATGGGCTTCGCGCTCAGGCGGGTGCTCTGACCTGAGCCACGACACGAGGCCACGAGGCAAAGTGCTATGCCGGGCTCCCCCAGCCGGTCGCTGCCCGCCACACTTCTGCTTGGCGTTCTTGGCGTTCTTGGCGGCTCACCCTCTGGAACACGTGAGGCTCACGCCATGGAACACGCCCAGGAGCACGCACTGCGGTTGCCCGAAAGCCTCTTCTTCGTGGCCTTCGTGTCTTCGTGGCTCAGATCTCTGGGGCGCAATGCCCGAGCGCACCGCCCGAGCGCACTGCCCGAGCGCAGTTACTTCTTGCCGGCCTTGAGCGCGGCCTCGGACTTCGTACCGCTCACGTTCCACGACTGCGAGCACAGCGGCCTACCGCCCGCGCTGTACTCGCCGACCATCACGAACGACAGGATGCCCTCCGGCGTGATCTTGCCGGCGACCGAGAACACGCCCGTCATGCCGTCGAGCGAGGTGTTGCCGCTCTTGGACTTCGCGCTGACCTTGCCGGCCTTGCCGACCGAGCCCTGTATCAGCGGGGTCCGATCGATGTCGACAGTGACGCTGGTGCCCTTGGGCTGCTTCACCACGAGCTTGCCGGCCGGGTACTTGAGGGGCGAGTTGCAGTTCGTCGACACCTCCTCGTACTTCACCTCGTAGGTACCGGCGACGTCAGCGAACGCCACCGACGTGGTCAGCACGACGGCAACAGCCGAGAGAAGCGAAGCGACGAGGAAACGGGTGCGCATGGTCACTCTTCAGACGCCAGTCAGGGCGTGCGGATTCATTCCGCATTGTGCCAGACCTGAAGGTACTTAGGGCTTCTGGGCGGTCCGGGGCGGGTCCCGGTAGACGTACATCGTCTTCACCGACCGAACCTCGGAGCTCGAGCGCGCCACCACGGTGACCATGTTCGAGCCCGGCCACAGCGGCAGGTCGGTCGCGAAGTCGAGCGACTTGTCGTTCGCGCCACCGCGGTTGGAGCGATAGAAGACCTTGCGGCTGTCGATCTTCGCACGCTGGTTGGACACGAAGATGTAGACGTCCTCGACGTGGTTCTCGTCCGTGACCGCACCGACCATGCGGTAGGTCTCCGCGCTGGTCTCGAGGCCCTTCATCGTCAGCGCGATCACCGGCGGCGTGGAGTTCCACGTTGCGGTGTACGAGCCGGCACCCGAGCCGCCCGCCGAGAGCGACGAGCTGGGGAGGAAGCCGATCCGCGAGCCGCCCTGGTTGAGCTTCACCTTGGTGAACGGGCCGAACGTGCCGAGTGCGGCATAGCTCGCACCCTTCGCGGCGGTACCGACCAGGCTCGAGTCCTCGGATGCGCCCGACCTGATCTTGGTCGCCGCCTTGACGGTGACCTCACCGCGCGACGCCTGACCCGTGATCGACGGGGAGATCTTGAACTTGAGCTTCTGGCTCGTCTGGACGTCGAGCGCGGAGTCGTAGGCCATCAGCTCGACGATCAGCTCGTCGCCCTTGAGCGTGGCATCCGTCGTGAGCGGGAACTCGATGTCCTTGACCGCGTTCGGGGGCAGCGTGTCCTTGAGCTCGAACCGCGACTTCGCGAGCGTGACACCGTCGCCGGTCGCGTTGCGGAGCAGCACCGTGGCATCGGACGTCGCGCCTGCGCCGGCGTTCCGCACCTGGACTTGCAGCTTGAACTTCTCGCCCTTCTGCACGAGGCCATCGCCGTTGCCTTCGTCGATCAGCTGATAGGCGTAGGCGAACACCGGCCGCGGTGCGGCTTCGATGCGGACCTCCGCCGGAGACACGCGGACCGACGCATTGCGCTGTTCCTTGACCTCGAGGCCGAGGCGATTCACGCGGTCGAGCGCGTCCTTGGGGACCTGCATCTTCGCGGTGAACGTCCGGGTCTCGCCGGCGCCGACCTTGCCGATCGGCAGCTCGGTGTCCTCGAAGACCGGGTCGTCACCCTGCACGCGCGCGAGCACACGGTACGCCGGCGAGGTGCCGCTGTTCCGCACGGTCGCGACCACGCTGATGATGTCGCCCGCCTTGAGGTTCTGCGCAGGCACGGTGGACAGCGTGACATCGAGGTTCGCGGTGCCCGTATCGGCCGCGAGCGCGCCCGACCAGTCGACACCGATCTTCGAGAGCTCGCCGATCAGCTTCTGCTCCTCGGCGGCGCGGACCTTCTGGACCAGCTTCGCCGCCGCGTTGATCAGCTTGGGGCGGTTCGCCGTATGCAGGCTCGAGACGAGCTCCTTCGCGAACTTCATCTCGAAGTCCTCCACGATCTCGTCGTCATCCGGGCCGTCCTCGTCCTCGAGCGGCGGAGCCACCGGGGCGTCACCCGCGCCAGGGGCCGGCTTCTTGCGCTCGACGATGAAGCCGATCTCGTGCGTCGGCTTGTCGGTGTCCTTGGCGTAGGTCGACACGAGGTGCGCGTCGAGGTCCTTCTCGCCGTAGCTGCGCGAGGGAGCGAGCAGCCGCACGAAGTCCTGCGGCGAATCATTCTTCTCGGGGACGTACATCCGCTGGAGCTGGATGTCGGGGACGATGCCGAGATTCTGAATCGAGCGATCGCCCGGAGTCAGGTACTGCGCGATCGTCAGCTTGAGCTTGCTGCGATCCTCGTTGTCGTAGAGCTCCTGCACCGAACCCTTGCCGAATGTCCGCGTGCCGACGATGACCGCGCGGTCGAGGTTCTTCAGCGCGCCTGCGACGATCTCCGACGCCGAGGCCGAGCCACCGTTGACCAGGCACACCAGCGACGACGTGGTGTCGCCAAAGCCGTGCTCCGCGCGCCGCGCCTCGCGGTCGCGGCCCGACACGGTCGTGACCACGGTGCCCGAGTCGACGAACAGATCCGAGAGCTGCACGGCTTCCTCGAGCAAGCCGCCGGGGTTGTAGCGAAGGTCGAGGATCCACGAGGTCGCGCCCTTGCCGGACATCTCGCGCATCGCATCGGCGACGTCGTTCGAGATGCCCTTGGAGAACTGCTTGACCTTGATGTAGCCGACGCCCTTGTCGAGCAGCTTGTGCTCGACCTGCGAGACGCGAATGATGTCGCGGATCAGGTCGAACCGCAGGAGGTTCGCCTCGCCCTTGCGCTCGACCCACAGCGTGACGCCGGTCTTCGGATCACCACGCATACGATCGACGGCCTCGTTCGAGGTCAGATTCTCGGTCGGCTCGTTGTTGATCTTGACGATGTGGTCGCCGGCCTTGATGCCCTTGCGCGACGCCGGCGTGTTCTTCATCGGCTTCACGACGGTGAGCTTGCGCTCGATCATCCGGATCACGATTCCGAGGCCACCGAACTTGCCGCTCGTCGAGACGTCCATGTCACGCGCCTGCTCGGGGTCCATGAGGACCGAGTGCGGATCGAGCGTCGACAG
>JACCQV010000287.1 GCA_013813945.1 Deltaproteobacteria bacterium
GCATGGTGCTGTTCGCCTCCACGACCCAGATCACGGGCGAGGAGTGGTACCGGTTCCCCGATGGTCACGGGTATCGCGTCAACGACGCGTACGAGATCGTGGCCCGCATGCACTACCTGAATCCCACGGACGAGACGGCGACGGTCTCTCCGGTCTACGAGTGGTTCACCATCGACGAGGCCAAGCTCGAGCACGAGCTGGGTCCGTTCGTCTGGATGTACCAGGGGTTCGAGATTCCCCCCCGCGCCGAGCTCAAGGTGACGGCGGACTGTTACCTGCCGAATGATCACCCGACGCACATCGTGACGGCGCTCCCGCACATGCACCGGCTCGGCCGCGGGCTCGAAGCGACGTACCTCGGTGGACCGTTTGCCGGAGAACGGTTCCTCGACTCTCGCGGCTACGCTCCGGATGAAGGCGTGCTGGTTCAGTACGAGCCCGCCGTCGACCTCACCGAAGCCGACGGACTGACGTTCTCGTGTACCTGGCAGAACACGTTCGATAGGCCGATCGTCGAGGGAGATGGCGACAACGAGATGTGCATGGTGTTCGGGTATGCGTGGCCGTTCGACAAGGCGTACTCCGCGATCGCATCGCCGGGAAACTGCCTGCTGCTCGCGACCCCACCTCCGAGCTGATCCACTGCTATGGTCGGGCGCATGACAGCCCCGATCCGACGCGTCGCCGTGCTCGGAGCAGGCGTGATGGGAAGCGGAATCGCCGCCCACTGCGCCAACGCCGGTATCCCCGTCGTGCTCCTCGATATCGTCCCGCCCAAGGGCGGACCTCGCAATGCATTCGCCGATGGAGCGCTCGACAAGCTCAAGAAGTCGAAGCCCGCAGCGTTCATGCACGCGCGGAACGCGATCTTGATCCAGACCGGCAATCTCGAGGACGACCTCGAGAAGACGAAGGACTGCGATCTGATCATCGAGGCCATCATCGAGCGGCTCGACATCAAGCAGGCGCTGTTCGAGCGGCTCGAGAAGCTCAACGATCCGGACACGATCGTCGCGTCGAACACGTCCGGCCTGCGGATCGTCGACATGGTCCAGGGCCGCAGTGATCAGTTCAAGAAGAACTTCATGATCACGCACTTCTTCAACCCGCCGCGCTACATGAAGCTCCTCGAGCTCGTCGCCGGTCCGGACACCTCGGCCGAGGCGAAGCAGCGCGTCGAGGGTTTTGGCCGCGAGGTGCTCGGCAAGGGCATCGTGTGGGCGAAGGACACGCCGAACTTCATCGGCAACCGGATCGGTCTGCAATCGATGATGACGACGATCCACCTGATGATCGAGCGCGGCCTGACGCCCGAGGATGTCGACTCGATCACCGGCATCGCGATGGCGCACCCGAAGAGCGCCACGTTCCGCACCGCGGATGTCGTCGGGCTCGACACCGTCGGTCACGTCGCATCGAACTGCTACAACACGTTGACCACCGACGAGGACCGCGAGGTCTTCAAGACGCCCGCCTACATCACGACGATGATCGAGAAGGGCATCCTCGGTGACAAGACGAAGGGTGGGTTCTACAAGAAGGCTGGCGACGGCCTGATGACGCTCGACCCGAAGACCGGCGAGTACCGGGGCAAGGGTGGCGACGCCGAGATCGCGAAGGCGACCAAGAGCGTCGCGAAGACCGAGGATCCACGCGAGCGCGTGAAGAAGCTCGTGGCCACGCCGGGACCGGTCGGCGACTTCGCGTGGACCGTGCTGTCACGCAGCCTCGCGTACGCGGCGCGCCGGATCCCCGAGATCACGGAGTCGATCGAGGCGATCGACAACGCGATGAAGTGGGGCTACGGCTGGGAGCTCGGCCCGTTCGAGACCTGGGACGCGCTCGGCTTCGCCGAGACCTACGACCGGATGAAGAAGGACGGCGTCGCCCTTCCCGCGTGGGTCGACAACATGAAGGCCGCGAAGGTCGCGTCGTTCTACGCCGATACCAAGATCTGGGAGCCGCAGCGCGGAGACGTCGCGGCACGCCAGCTCGATCCGCGCGAGGCCTCGTTCGAGGTGCTGCGCAAGGGCGGCGCACCGGTGCTCAAGAACAGCGGCGCGGAAGCGTGGGATCTCGGAGACGGCATCCTCGGTCTCACCTACAAGACCAAGGCGAACTCGATCGACGCCGACGTCATCAAGATCCTGCACGACGCGACGGCACGCGCCGAGCGCGAGTTCCGCGGCATGGTCATCTGGAACCAGGGAGAGTTCTTCTCGGTCGGCGCGAACCTGTTCGCGGTCGTGGTCGCCGCGGGCCAGAAGCAGTGGGACCAGCTGCGCGAGATGGTGCGCGGCTACCAGTACGCGACGCAGCGGATGAAGTACTCGACGGTGCCGATCGTCGCGGCGCCGTACAACATGACCCTCGGTGGCGGCCTCGAGCTGTGCTGGGGTTGCGATGCGGTGCAGGCCGCGGCCGAGACCTACTCCGGTCTCGTCGAGGTCGGCGTGGGTCTGATCCCCGGCGGCGCCGGCACGATGAACATGCTGTGGCGCTCGCTCGAGGCGGTGCCCGAGGGCGTCGACGTCGACACCTACGCGTTCGTCACCCAGACCTTCAAGAACATCGCGCTCGCGAAGGTCGCGACGTCCGCGGAGGAGGCGAAAGCGTTCGGCTACTTCCGCCCGACCGATGGTGTGTCGTTCGATCGCGCCCGCCAGCTCCACGAGACCAAGCAGCGCGCCATGGGTCTCGCGAATGCGGGATATCACCCGCCTGCGCCGCGTGCATACAAGCTGCCAGGTGAGTCCGGCATTGCTACGATCAAGATGATGGTCAACACACTCGTCGCCGGCGGCTACGCGAGCGAGCACGATGCGAAGATCGCGATGAAGCTCGCGACCGTGCTGTGCGGCGGCAGCTCCGGCGGAACGCACGCGGTCACCGAGGACGAGATGCTCGAGCTCGAGCGCGAGGCCTTCGTCAGCCTGTGCGGCGAGCCGCTGTCGCAGGCCCGCATGCAGTACATGCTCCAGAACAACAAGCCGTTGAGGAACTGACCATGGAAATCGTCATTGCCGAAGCTGTTCGCTCCGCGGTTGGTCGCGGTCACAAGGGCTCTCTGTCGACGAAGCGTCCCGACGAGCTCGCGGCCGACGTGATCCGCGGCTTGCTGGCGCGAGTGCCCCAGGCGAAGGGAAAGATCGACGACGTGATCCTCGGCTGCGCGATGCCCGAAGGCGAGCAAGGCCTCAACGTCGCGCGCCTCATCACGTTGCTCGCGGACCTCGGCCCCGAGGTCCCCGCACAGACCATCAACCGGTTCTGCTCGTCGGGGCTCCAGGCGATCGCGACGGCCGCGGGCTCGATCGCGATCGGCACCAACGATGTCGTCATCGCCGGTGGCGTCGAGTCGATGACGTACGTGCCGATGACCGGCTTCCACCTCTCGGCGTCGCCGGAGCTGATGGACAAGCTCCCCGGAGCGAACACACCGATGGGCATCACGGCCGAGAACGTCGCCAAGCGGTTTGGCATCACGCGCCAGCAGCAGGACGAGTTCGCCTTCAAGAGTCAGCAGAAGGCGAAGGCCGCGCTCGACAAGGGCGTGTTCAAGGACGAGATCGTCGCGGTCCGCGCGATCGCGTTCGGCAAGGGCGGCGAGCGTGTCTACAAGGACTTCCTCGTCGACGAGCTGCCGCGTCCCGAGACGACGCTCGAGGGTCTCGCCAAGCTCCCACCCGCGTTCGCGCAGGGTGGCAGCGTCACCGCGGGCAACGCGTCTCCGATCTCCGACGGTGCGGCGATGGCGCTGGTGATGTCGCGCGCCAAGGCCGACGAGCTGGGGATCAAGCCGCTCGGCATCTTCCGGAGCTTCGTCACCGTCGGCGTCGATCCGGAGATCATGGGCATCGGCCCCCTGCCCGCCGTGCAGAAGCTGCTCGCGAAGAACAAGCTGAAGGTCTCGGACATCGATCTGTTCGAGCTCAACGAGGCATTCGCGAGTCAGTCCGTGTACTGCCAGAAGGAGCTCGGGATTCCCGACGACAAGATCAACGTCAACGGTGGCGCGATCGCACTCGGTCATCCGCTCGGCTGCACCGGGGCCAAGCTCACCGCGTCGGCGCTCTACGAGCTGAAGCGGCGCGGTGGCAAGTACGCCGTCGTCACGATGTGCATCGGCGGCGGTCAGGGCGCGGCGGGTCTCTTCGAACTGGCCAAGTAACGTGTTCGAAGCGGTCGCACTCGCCTTCGGTCTGGCGATGGATGCGACCGCGATGGCCGCGGTGCGCGGCCTGACAGCGCCGCGGACGGAAGCGGTGATCCTGCCGCTGCTGTTCGGCGGCTTCCAGGCCGGCATGGCGGGGGTGGGCTGGGGACTGGGAGCGTGGGGCGGCCGCTTCATCGAACCGTGGGATCACTGGATTGCGTTCGCGCTGCTCGTCGGCGTCGGTCTCAAGATGCTGGTCGATGCGTGGCGCAGCCGGGGCGGCATCGAAGCGCCGCAACGATCGGGGGCCTGGGTCCTGATCGGCCTCGCAGTGGCGACGAGCATCGATGCGGCCGCGGCAGGAATCACCTTGCCCCTGATCCCGGTTTCGCCCTGGATCGCGCTTGCCTTGATCGGCGGCGTCACAACGGCCTGCTCCGCGATCGGGTTCGTCGTCGGGCGGTCGGCCGGTCGCTGGCTCGGGGGCAAGCTCACGGCACTCGGTGGCGTGATCCTGATCGCGATCGGAGTCCGGCTGCTGTTGCAGCACCTGTGATGCCATGAGCTACCAGATCGAGAGGGTGATATGCAAAACGGGCACCCCGCCCAGGTCGTGTCGGCACAGGGTCCAAGTCACCGATCGGTCGCTTCCCAGGCGACCCCCGTGGGCGTGCCGTCACAGCTGGGGCAGACCGCACGCCGTGCCAGGTTCTAGCGAGGAGAGCTGGAAGTCGCGCGTTCATAGGCCGCGCGCAGCTCGTCGAGCTCGGCCGTCAGCTCGTCGTTCCGCGCCTGCGCGGCCTTGGTGGCTGCCGTTTGACGTTCGACCTGGGTTCCGATCGCTTTCGCGGCTGCGGCCAGTGCGGTCCGTTTCTCGACCTCTGTCGCCAGCTCCTCGTCCTTGTTTGCGAGATCGCGCTGCGCGTCAGCGAGCTTGCGCTGGAGCATCGAAATCTGGCGTCGCAAGGCGAGCTCGGACTCGGTGACGTTCACCAAGGTGCGCGGCGCTGGCGCTGCGGCTGGTGCCCGCGAACTGTCCTCGAGTGGCATCTGGCTTTGGGCGAAGACCCGATCGACTCGCTCGCTGCTCACCGGGTTCGCGCCTGGCGCGCCCCGGACCGGATCGCAGCGCTCACCGAGGGCTGCGATCGCACGGAGCAGCTTCGCATCTGGCGCGACGAAGACCACCCCGTAGCCGTTGCCGGCTCGACGCGCGATCCTTGCCGCTGAGTGGTAGATCGACTGCGACAGCGGTTCTGAACCTGGGATATGCAGCTCCAGTGTGACACTCGTTCCTATCTCCAGGTCGCGGTCGACCACCACGAACACTCCGCTCACGCTGAGATCGCGAACGACGGCCGCGAAGGACGCGCCCCCGGGCACGTGAAGCTCGACATCGACCGGAACGACAATGCGCCGCGCGCGCTGGACGCCATGCTCGTGCGCGTTCTCCGACGAAGACGAGCGGACGCTCGCTTCCGCGCCAGGCGGAAACTCGTTCTTCACTGTCGGGCTTGGGCCCGTGGGGGTTGGACCCGTCGGGGTTGGGCCCGTCGGGACCGCGCTCGCGCTCACCGGAGGCGGACCCACCAGCCCTCGCGGCTTGAACAGGACCGAGACCTCCGGCGCGTCGGCCCCGGGCTCCCCACGATCGCGGACCGCGAAACCGTGACCTGTTGGATCGTTGCGGTTCAGCTCGGCAACGACCGCCGCGCATCGCCGGGCGGTCTGCGGATCGCGCCCGGCCTGGTCGATCTCCAGCCCCATCCGGCCCACATAAAACCGTTCCTCGTCAGAGTACGGGAGCAGGATCGCCTCGCTGATCAGCGGCAGCAACTGGTCCGTGGACCGCATCTCTCGCGCGTGTTCCACCAGGAGGTGCCAGGTCGCCAGGTGTCCCGGTACGTCGATCATGCCAGCGCGATAAGCCACCTCGAGGCAGCTCCGCAGGAGCCGGTTCGCGAGCCCGCGCTGGACGTTGTGCATCATCAACGTTGTCCCGGCGGAGCGCATCGTCTCGACCCAGCGGGCGTCGTCCGAGGCCGACTCGAGTCGACCTCGATAGAACGCGAGGAGCGCGTCGGCGTTGCGCTCCTCGATCAAGCGCTGCTCGATCAGCTTCGCAGTCGATTCGTCGGCGTTCGCCAGCCATGCCGCCGTCAGGTGTCGGGCGTAGATCGTTTCGAATCCAGCGAGGCGCGCGAGCCGTGCCGCGTGGAGTAGATAGGCACTGCTGTCCTTCGATCCGACGCGGGCGGCGCGCGCGACCCAGGTCGCGATGTCACGCTGTGGGTCGCGACTCTCCCGGCGGATCATCGCGAGCGCGGACTTCACGATCTCGTCGCGAGGATCCAGCTCCGCAGCACGCACCAGGTGTGACTCCGCGTGCTGTGGGGAGCCAGCGTCGAGCCAGGCCAGCGCGGCGGTCACCAGCGGCGCCGGATCCCCGGCGGGGCCGTGCTCGGCGGCGAGCTCGGCGACGACGTCGTGAGCTCCCAGGTCCCGTGCGATCGCGTTGGCCCGTGTGAGGGCGTCGACGTTGCCGCCGAGGCGCCACGCGAGCCTATGCATCGCAAGTGCACGTTTGCGATCGGGCTCGATCAGCTCGAAGGCCTGCGCCAGGTCGAAGGCGCGGGACGCATCGCTGGCGATCTGCGCCGTCAACGTCTCCAGCGCACTCGGCCAGTGGGTGGAAGACCACAACGAGGCGCGTATCCAGCCGGCCAATCGCGTCATGCGTCGCGAAGTATCGCCCAGCGTGCCGAGGGTCTCCACCATTGCGGTGTACCGCCCGCGCGTTCGAGGGCTCCGCTCGGGTCCTCAGCCTTCGACACCATCGCTCCCCCTCGGGGGGCGTCCCAGGGCGGTCACTCCTCCAGGTCGATGTCGATGTCGATGTCTTCGACCGGGCCCTCGGGTACATCCGCGGGCGCCCCGTGCTGGACCAGGATGTTTTGTAGCCATTCTGCCTGCGCGTCGGTCAAGTCCACGAATCGAACACCCGATAGATGCACCGGCCCACCCTCGTCATCGGCTTCGGAAGTCCACTGGATCCGCCCGAGCACCGTGAGGCGTGGGAACCCTGCGTCCTCGATTCCATCGATCGTCAGCGACAGATCGATCTTGACCGTCGCGCCTTCCTCGATGGGCTGACTGGATGCGAGCTGACAGCCGCCGCGACTCACATCGCGCGTTCCGGCAGAGATCACGCCACGCCGGGTATGGACGTCAGCCCCGAAGCCGACGTTGTAGCGGGCGTGGGTGCGGCGATCCTGGTGCGGCGTCGAACGGCCATTCAATGTCACAGGCAGATTCTACAGCGAGCCGCCAAATCCTCCCGCGCGGGCGTGACGCAACGTTGCGGCGGCGACCGCGCCGAGCTGATGAAAGCTCTGACCCGCGCGTGCGAGCCGGCGGACCGGCGCCATCCAAGGGCTGGTAGACTGCTGCCGTGCGCCGAGTGAGCGCGATCGTCGGATGCGCCGCTGCCTGCGGGGAGTCCGTTGACGACGTGAACCCGGACGCGACCGCGATCGACGCGACACCTGGCGTCCGCGGCGCCACCAGTTCCCAGCTCGTGTTCGCGGGAACCGAGACCACGCTCGTTCCGTTCCACGATGTCTGTGATCAGGACCCCGCGGGCGAGGTCTCGTTCGCCGACGATCACGACCCCGGCTCTCGCTTCCGTTCCCGTCGACGCGCCGCCCTCGTTCGAAGCACCGATCGATGCGGCGCCGCTCGACGCGCCCGTGCTCATCGACGCCTGCCTGCCGATCAGCGATGCGGCCGTCTCGATTCCCACGAAGGCCGCTCAAGCAACCTACGCGCCCGAAGTCGAAGACCGGCGGCAAGGCCCCCTTCATCAAGAAACCGGCGGTCGGCAAGTCCACGAAGGTGTCGGATCCCGGGGCTGCCCGGTGACGCGTAGCCGGCACCTGTCAAACGTCGGCGGCGGGCACCGACTCGACCGCGTCGAGGATGCGGCGTCGATCCGTCGGCTTCGCGAGGTGAACACGAAATCCCGCTGCCGCCGTTCGCGCGCGATCGTCTCGTTGTCCGTAGCCGGAGAGGGCGATCAACACCAGCGATGGCTCGAGGCGCTGCCGCAAGGCGGCGGCCAGCTCGTAGCCGTCCATCACCGGTAGTCCCAGATCGAGCACCGCCACGGAGGGGGTGAATCGATCCAGCAGCGCGATCGCGCTTGGCCCATCATGCGCGACCATCACCTCGTGCCCGGCGTTCCCGAGCAGTGCGGCCAGAAGCTCAGCCGCGTCGACGTTGTCATCGACCACGAGCACCTTTCTCGAGCTCGTGATGCGCCGGAGCCCCGTGTCAGTCGGAGGTGAGTGGATGCGGTCGTCGACTGCGCGCAGCTGAACGCGGAACGTACTGCCACGCCCCGGGCCTGGGCTCCGCACGGAGACCTGCCCGTGGTGCAGCTCGACGAGGCTCTTGACGATGGCAAGCCCGAGCCCGAGACCACCGTGCGCGGTGCTCGGCAGCTTACTTCCCTGGACGAAGACTTCGAACACCCGATCCAGCATCGACGGCTCGATCCCGATGCCGGGGTCCTCAACCTCGATCACGACCTCCTCTTCGCTACGACAAGCGCGCATGGCGATCGTGGCTTCGGGGGGCGAGAACTTCGACGCGTTGGTCAACAGGTTCGAGAACACCTGCGCCAGCCGATCCG
>JACCQV010000435.1 GCA_013813945.1 Deltaproteobacteria bacterium
GTCCCAGCTGGCGCGGCGGTTCCAGCTGGCGCGGCGGTTCCGACTGGCGCGGTCGCGCCCGCCGGTGTCGCCGCCGGGGCTCCGCGCATCAGGTAGCCGATCGTCATCGCGAGCGCCGCGAACCCGACCGCGCCGAGGACGATCGCCGCCCGCGCCATCGACTGTTTCTTGCGCGGCTCGGTGCGCTCGAGCCGCGTCGGGAAATCGTCGGGCGGCGCGAGCATTGCGCCATTCGACGGTCGCGACGCGACGGTCGCGCGGGTCGGCATGGGCTCGGGCACCGGGCGCGTGACGCGTCCCTCCGCCGCGATATCGGCGAGCTCGAGGCGCTGCGACGCATCGGCCCGCGCGCTGAACGCCTCACGCATGAACGTCGCCAGGTCGCGCGTGGTCGCCGACCACCCCGTCGAACGCGCGTAGGCCTCGAGGTCCGCCTGCATCGCATCGCAGCTCGGATAGCGATGCTCGCGATGCCGCGCCATCGACTTCATGACGATCGCCTCGAGCGCGGGTGGGTATCCCGCGATCCTCGTCGACGGACGCGGTGCATCGTGCTCGACGATCGACTTCAGCACGTCGAACTCGCTCTCGCCGTTCGCGCCGTACAGGCGCTGGCCGACCGTGATCTCCCACAGCACGACGCCGACCGCGAACACGTCGCTGCGGCGATCGAGCGGCTCGCCCTGGCATTGCTCCGGAGACATGTACGGGATCTTGCCGCGCAGGGTTCCCGACCGCGTGGCGCTGTTCGCGATCTGCTGCGCGGCCTTCGCGATCCCGAAGTCGAGGACCTTGACCCCGCCGTCGAAGGTCACGAACAGGTTCTGCGGTGACACGTCGCGATGGACGATCCCGAGTGGTTCTCCCGCCGGGCCCCGCCGCTCGTGCGCGTAGTGCAAGCCCGCGCAGGCGTCACATGCGATCCGCGCCGCGATCGCGAACGGCAGGCCGGACCCGCGAGTCTTCAGGAGCTCGCCGAGATCGGAGCCATGCAGGTGCTCCATCGCGAGAAACGGCCCGTTGGCATCCTCGCCGAGGTCCTGGACCTGGACCACGTTCTGATGGTGAAGCGACGCGGCGAGCCGCGCTTCGTCGAGGAACATGTCGATGAAGCCGCGATCACGCGCGAGCGCCGGCAGCACTCGCTTGATCACGACGCGCTTGGTGAAGCCGGCGATCCCGGGGAGGTTCGCGAGGAACAGCTCGGCCATCCCGCCGGTTGCCAGCGGGTAGAGGAGCTCGTATCTCCCGAGGGTCGACGGCGACGCCACTCCCCCGAGCATACGCGATCAGCTGTCCTTGAGCCGAAGACCGTGACGCCACAGCAGGCGGTACAGGTGGATCCGGTCGACACCGGCCGCCCGTGCCGCGGCGGCGACGTTACCGCCCGCATGCGCCAGTAACTCCGTCAGGTAAGCATGCTCGAACACGCGGACCGCACGGTCCCGCGCCGTCTTGAGCTGCTCCGGCTCGGCGGATGCGATCGGCGCCGACGGCGCAGCGGCGGGGGGCAGCGGCGTGCGGAGCGCGATGCAGCGCTCGACGTAATTGCGCAGCTCGCGCGCATTCCCCGGCCACCCGTGCGCGGCGAGCTGGGCGCGGGCATCGGCCGTGCGCAGGGTCGCGGCAAGCGGATCGTCGGAGGCACCGAGCTCGATCAGGATCGCATCCACGAGCGCCGGGAGATCTTCGGGTCGCTCGCGTAGCGACGGCATCCGGATCTGGACGACCGCGAGCCGGTAGTAGAGGTCCGCGCGGAACCGTTGCTCGTTGACCTCCGTCCGGAGATCGCGATTCGTCGCCGCGACGATCCGCACGTCGACTGGCCGGTACGTCGAATCACCGAGCCGCTTGATCTCTCGGCTCTCGAGTACGCGCAGGAGCTTGGGCTGGAGCGCCAGCGCGAGCTCCCCGATCTCGTCGAGCAGAACCGTACCGCCGTGCGCCGCCTCGAACACACCGAGCCGCCGCTGGTCCGCGCCGGTGAACGCGCCGGCCTCGTGGCCGAACAGCTCCGCCTCGAGCAGATCCGGCGGAATCGCACCGCAGTCCACGACGAGGAACGGCTGGTCGCGGCGCGGACCCTCGGTGTGCAACGACTCCGCCGCCAGCTCCTTGCCCGTTCCGGTCTCGCCGTCGATCAGGACGGTCGACTCCGTCGTCGCGGCCCGGGCGAGCTGCGCCATCACCGCGCGGGTCGCGGGCGCGTGACCGACCATGCGGCCGAACCGCGCGCCGGTGCTGAGCGGAATCGTCGCGTGATCCGCCTCGAACGAGAACCGCATCCTCGAGGTCCCGATCGAGATCTCCGCACCTTCGCGCAGCGGCGCCGTACGCACCGGCACTGTGTCGACCGTCGTGCCGTTGCGACTCTTCAGATCCGCGAGGACGACCGCGTTCGCATCGATCACGAGCTCGCAGTGAAAGCGCGAGACGGTCGGGTCGGTGAGGCGAAGATCCGCGCTGTCATGCGTCCCGATCACGATTCGATCGCCCGCAGACACGGCGCTCATCCCGCGATCCGGTCCGCTCTCGACCGTGACCTTGAACCGGCGAACCTCGAGGCGATCGCGGTGGACCGACCGCAGCGGCTCGGTCGTCAGCTGCCAGGGACCACCCACGCGTCGAGTATCGATCAGATCAAGAACGCGCGCACTGCGTCACTGGATCACCACCAGACCGCCCGCGGTACCGTCCGGGCCCGGGCCCGGGACAGACTGGCTCGCCGTCGCGAACAGCTCCCAGCCGTCCACCGACTGCGTGACCCGGCGGTTGGAGGAGAACACGTACGATCCGTAGCCGGCCGCTAGCTTCGCGAGCGCCGCCGCGCGGACCACGCCCTGGCCGTTCGCCGCCGGGAAGTTGCATGTCAGCGAGCTCGAGGGTGACTCGATCTGCAGGAGGGCGAACTGGACCTCGTCACCGGCCCGACCGCCGCTCCACGCGATGGTCAGGTCGCCCGCGCGGTTGATCGTGAACATCGCCGGCGAGGCCGGCAGCACCGGAGTCGACAGCGTGATCGCCGCGGGGCCGGTGACCTCGAGATTGAACGCAGGGGTCTCGGCACCGGAGCCACGGACGGTCAGCCGGTCTCCCGTGGCGAACAGCGGGCCCGTTCCCTCCGCCGTGTAAAACCCGGCGATGCCTTGAATTTGACCTTGCTCGACGGCGATACCGCCCGCGGGCAACCGCCCGCCCGCGAACGTCAACGTGCCTGCGCTGAGGTAAGACGCCGTCGGGGGTGCCTGGCCGCCGCAGGTGGTGATCGAGCAGCTGCCATCCGAGAACGCCTCGGTGCAGTCGATCTCGCCCGCCGGAAGCTCGAAGAACGCCGCGCCGACGGAGTAGCCGGCCGCGGTGTTCGACAGCGAGATCGAGCCCACGCTCGCGCCCTCGCCGCTGCCGCCACCACCGCCGCCACCACCGCCACCGCCACCGCCGCCGCCACCGCCTGTCCCATCGTCGGTGCAGCCCCCGAACGCGACGGCCAGGAGCAGCGCAAAGGATCCACGAGTCATGGAGAGGATGTGCATGCCTCGAGAAAGTGCAGCGGCGATGCCATGGCCGCGCGCGCTGCAGTCCGCGGACTTGGCCCGCGACGGTGTTGCGCGCCAGGTAACACGGCGACACCTGGCCCGGGACGGCCGTCCCCGAGTGTCAGGCGCTCGCGGCGAACGCTTCGCGGGTCAGGTTGCGCGTGCCGCTCGCCTCGACGAGGACGATCGCGTAGATCCCAAGCTCGAGCGGTTGCGCAGGAAGGATCACTTCCACGTCCGGTTCAAGCCGGCGCGCGGAGTGATCACTCGAGCTCGGTCACGATCAGGTCGTCGATCCAGAACATCTGCTCCCAGCCCGAGCTGAACGCGACGCCGCCGAACGCTGGTGCGCTCGTGCCAGCGGGATAGACGAAGTTGGCTGTGTCCTCGTCGACGGCCAAGCTGCCCTCGACCCAGATCCGGATCGACCTACCGCGCGTCTCGAGCTTGTAGCGAACCGGTGAATCGACGATCGCCGTCGTACCCGTGGCAAGCGTGAACGCCGCGCCCTCGTAGGTCGCGCTCCAGCCACTGCCCGGGATCCAGTAGTCATGAGTGCTCCCCAGTCCCCCACATCCCGGTCGCCTGCGAGCCGCCGCAGCCCTGCTCGATCGACCACCCGAGGTGGGTGGCCTCAGGTTCATTCCACGACTCCGTGAGCGACTCGATGCGGAACCGGACCGAGGGGGTGTGCTCGCACGGCTGCAGCCCGGGGTCGACGATCGGCACCGACGCGAGGCTTTGCTGGGTCCATTCGACGCGCACGTCGATCCAGCGCGGGTCACCGATCCCCAGTGCCGCGATCGCCCCGCGGCCGTTCCCGGAATGCCCGTAGTTGAACCCCGGCCGGACCGTCGGCGTGGACTGCAGCCGCCCGTCGCTCTCGCTGAACTCGAAGCGCAACAGCGACCACTCGGGATCAATCACTCCGTCCTCGAAGCTGTCCTCGAACAGGATTGTCTGGCCGGTGGGATCGACTCGCTGCGCGTCAAAGCCAACGCGGCCGCACCCGACCAGCAATGCCACCACACTCCACGAGGTCCGCAAGCTCCCAGTGTACTCGGTCTGCCGCCGGACCTCAGTAGCCTTCGATCTTCGCGATCACCTCGTTCATGATCTCGCGGGTGCCGCCGCCGATCGGATACAGGCGTGCATCCCGGTACAGCCGCTCCACAAGCGTCTCGCGCATGTAGCCGTAGCCACCGTGGATCTGCACGGCGTGATCGCAGACGAAGCTGCACATGTCGGTCGCGGTGTTCTTCGCCATCGCCGCAAGCGCTGCCGGTTGTTCACCTTTGAGCACGCGCGTCACGCACTCGCCGGTCAGCGCACGCGCCGCCGCGATCCGCGTCGCCATGTCTGCGAGCTTGTGGCGCGTCACCTGGAAGCCGGTCAGCGGCTTACCGAAGGCCTGGCGGTCGCGCGCGTACGTGATGCTCTCGCGGTACGCGAGCTCGGCGATCGCGACGCACTGCGAAGCAAGCATCAGCCGCTCCGCCGCGAAGTTCATCATGATCATCGGAAACGCGCCGTTCTCCGCGCCGACCCGATTGGCCACAGGCACGCGGCAGGAATCGAAGTGAAGCTCCGCGGTATCGCTCGCCCACCAGCCGGTCTTGCGCAGCTTCTTGCTGACCGTGAACCCGGGCGTGCCCTTCTCGATCACGATCAGGGAGACACCGCCGTGCCCTGGCCCGCCCGTGCGCACCGCCGTCGTAACGAAGTCCGCGCGCGTACCCGAGGTGATGAAGGTCTTCGCACCGGTCACCACGTAGTGATCGCCGTCGCGCTCGGCGCGAGTCGCCAGCGACGCGACGTCGCTGCCACCACCCGGCTCGGTGATCGCGAGCGCGGCGATCTTGCCGTCGGCGAGGCACGGCCGGACGAACCGGTCGTGCTGCTCCTTGGTCCCGAACCGGATGATCGGTGGCAGCGCGATGCCGTGGCTGCCGAGCCCGACGAGCGTGCCGACCGAACGGCCCGCGAGCAACATCTCCTCGCTGCCTGCGAGCACGTGCCCGAGGTCGCCACCCTGACCGCCCACACTCTCGGGGTAACCGAACCCGACGACACCCGCCTTGCACGCCGTCGCGTAGAGCTCGATCGGAAATTCTTCGTTCTCTTCCCACTCGGCGCCATGCGGTGCGATGTGGGTCTGCGCGAACCGTCGCGCACTCGCACGCACCGCGGCGTGTTCCTCACTTTCGAACAGGTATGGCATCGCGCCGCGAGCATACGCATAAGTGATAACAAGGAGCATGTCGTCTGCTCCGCCCGTGCCTCCGCGCCTGCGACGTTCTCGTTACATCTCCTGGTTCGGGCACATGGGCGCGGTCTACCTCTTCCACGATCTCTACGGCTATCTGATGGAGATGAGCCCCGACATCGCGGAGATGATCGAGGCGTTCTCCGACGGCGTCGATACCGCAGAGACCGTCGAGTACTACCGCGGCAAGCTCGGAGACGCGGATCCGCAGCAGTTCGTCGAGGTCCTCGTGGGTCACGCGGTCCTCGTCGATCCCAAGGAAGACGAGATCGAAGGCCTGTGGGCCTTCGTGCCGATCCACGGCAAGTGGAACGTGTGGCGGCGGCGTGACGATCGGTTGACGTTCTGGACCGCGTGGGGCGAGCGCCCCGTCCAGCAGATCTTCCTCGACGCGGAGGAGACCAAGATCTGGGACGCGTTCGACGGCAACAAGCGGTTGATCGAGCTGCGCCATCACCACGACAACGCGAAGATCATCTCCGTCGTCCGCAAGCTCGTTCACAGCGACGTCCAGGCACTCAAGCTGTCGGTGATGCCATGGGCTGTGTACGCGAAGCGTCCCGCGATGGCGCCCGCGTATCTCGGCTCCACGATGCCGTACCCGAAGTGGCAGGTCGGCACCAAGGCGCCCGGATGGCGTGAGGCATCGGCCGGTGAGCCGCGCGCGAGCATGAGCGAGATCTCGCCGGCCGAGTACTACAAGCACGACGTCAGCGACGCCGATGCGCAGTTCGATCACCAGGAGACGACGCTCTCTCACCTGCTGCGCGAGCCGCACCCTGCCCTGAACGGCAAGACCTATGGCCAGGCGCTGATCGATGCGTTGCTCGCGAAGGAAGGCTTCGTTCCCGAGGGTCGCGTTCGCGTGCTCGAGATCGGTGCCGGCCTGGGTTACGTCGCCAAGGATGTGATCGCGCGGCTGCGCGCCGCCGGGCGCGAGGTGCAGTACACGATCGTCGAGCTGGCCCCGGCGCTGGCCAAGGCGCAGCAGGAGCGCATCGGTAAGGACGCGACGTGGATCGTGGGCGATGCGCTCGCGGTCAGCGTGCCCGACGCATCGTTCGACCTGATCCTGTCAAACGAGATGGTCGGCGATCTGCCGGCTTCGCAGCACTCGCGGGTCGACAT
>JACCQV010000494.1 GCA_013813945.1 Deltaproteobacteria bacterium
GCCGCCGGCCGGGCGTCCACCGAGCGGCGGGCGCGCGCGCTGCGGCGAATCCATGGGTCCGCCGAGCGGCGGCATCGCGCGCTGGTCGGGCGGTTCGCGCGGCGTCATCGGACCGTGATCGCGTGGCGGAAGCTCACGCGGCGCAGCTGCGGGTGCCGGACGCGGAGGAGCCGTCCGTACCGGCGCAACCTGCGGTGGCGAAGAGATTGGATCGGGATTGTTCATCGCCATCGGCAGCGCGGACATCGGCTGCGCTTCCGTTGGACGCGGCGGCCGCATGTCGGGCGGCGGCCCCGGCGGGAGATTGCGATCGCCGGGCGGTGACGTCGTCGTCTCCGACGGGCCATCACCCTCGACGCCCGACGCAGCCTCGTCGACACCGACGATGAAGTCACCGATGTAGATCTTGTCCGAGTCCTTGACCACGAGCGGACTCGTGATCTTCCGGCCGTTGACGTACGTGCCGTTGGTGCTCTTGAGATCGACGATGATGAACTTGCCGTCCTTGAGCACGATGCGCGCGTGGCGCTTCGAGACGTTGCCCTTCGGAAGGACGATGTCATTTCCTTGCACGCGGCCGATCGTGACCTCGGGCTTGTTGAACACCATGCGGCGCTGCTCACCGCCCTTTTCCTGAATGAGTATGGTGAACATTGCCCTCGGAGGAACGGTACTAACCAACCGCAATCACGGTCAAGTTTCGACGAGCAATGCTATCAGAGATCGCTCGGAGTCCCGTTCAGGTCTGGCCACTGGCTGGCGGGGCCGGCTCGACGGCAGACCCGTCTGCGGGCCCCAGGTCGAGCGCAGCTCGCACATCGTCCCACCACAGCGCCCAGACACCGACCATCAGGAGGCCCACGATGGCCGTCACGATCAGGGCGTCGTGCCACCTCGGCCGGAGCATGAATGCAACGCTAGCATGCGCCGTCTCAGGGAAAAACCGTGACTACTATGGCTCCCATGATGCGTCTTTTCGCCTTCGCCCTCGTGGCCCTGACCTTCTCGACGGTCGAGGCGGCGCCCAAGAAGAAGTATCACTTCGAGCTCGCGGCCGTGACCGCGAAGCCCGAGGTCAAGGCCGACCAGGCGAAGGCTGCCACACCGCGGGTCGAGGCGGCGGTCAAGAGGACGTTCGAGACGCACCCGCAGCTCGTCGCGAAGGTCGATGGCGCACCGGATCCGATCGCGAAGCCCGATGCCTACCGGAAGCTCCTGAAGAAGAAGGGCATCCACAGCGCCTTCCTCGTGACCGTCGAGGTCACCGAGGCGACCCTCGAGGTCGAGCCGATGGACTCCAAGCCGAACACCCAGCGCTTGATCGTTCGCGTCGGGGTCCACCTCCTCGGCGAGACCATCCCGGGCCGCACGATGGGCTTCACCGGCGATGGCCAGGCGACGGTGAAGATCGAGGTCGGCAAGAAGCTGCGCGATCGCGACAAGGAGTACGCCTGGGATCAGGCCTCCGAGGCCGCGATCGCAGACGCGATGACGACCGTGTTCAAGCAGCTCGCGATTCCGCCGAAGAAGCAGTAGTCACTGCGCGCCGCAGCTCAGCTCACGCCCGAACAGCCTGGGGCACTGCGGGCAGCTGCCGCCGCTCGGACAGAGCTGGAGGACACAGGGGGGACAATCGCCGGCGCAGTCCTCGACGTCGCAGGTCGCCTCGACACAGCTCCGCGACCCCCCCGGGTCCGGGGACGCATCGACGCCGGAGGACAGCGTCCGGCACAGCTCGCCAGAGTTGCAGAGATTGGCACCGCACTCGACCGTGCCTTCGAGCGACGTCCCACCCGAGCCGCAGGCTCCGAGCAGCACGCCGATAGCCACGACAACAGCGACGACGATGGTTTTCACCGCCGCACCATAGTGCCGCCCGCCGCGGCTGTCCCGGCTCGGCGATGACATCGGGTCGCCGCTCGCGCGCACCTGAGTGTCCGCTTCGTGCGCAGTGCTCAGTCGACGAAGTCGCCGATGCGATTCCACCGCATCCCCGCGAAGTCGAAGATGCCGTCGCGCACCGAGAGCCAGATGAACAGCGCCTTGCCCTTGATGTTGTCGTGGGGCACCGAACCCCAGAACCGCGAGTCGTTCGAGTTCGCGCGATTGTCGCCCATCACGAACACGTGACCTTCCGGCACCACGTAGTGAAGGCGGAGATCGCAGCCTACGGCGTCCTGCTTGGTCTCGACGACGGAGCCGGTTGCCTGGTTGGGCATGGGGCCGCTCGCCTCCGATGCGCAGCTGACCGGGGGCTCGCCGGGCCGCGGGAAGTCCGTTCGACTCTCTGGCTCGTTCGGCTGACCGGGAAGTAGCGCCGATTGATACGTGTCGTAGGTCTCCGTGCCGACGGTCTCGCGATAGCGGCTGCACTGCATGTGGCGCCATTCACCGCTCGCGTTGTCCTCGTAGCCGCACTCACCCTCGACGAGCTGCGCCGGGACGGCCACGCCATTGACGTGGACCACGTTGCAGCGGACCTCGACGGTGTCGCCCGCGGTCGCGACGACGCGCTTGATGTAGTCGCGGTCCGGATCGCACGGCATCATGAACACGATCACCTCGCCTCGCTTCGGCCCGCGGAGCTCGAGGAACTTCGTGCTCGTCCACGGGATGCGCAGGCCGTAGATGAACTTGTTGACGAAGATGTGGTCGCCGATCTCGAGCGTCGGATACATCGAGCTCGAGGGGATCTTGAACGCCTCGACGACGAACGCGCGCAGCAGCAACGCGAGCATGACGGCAGCGACCAGCGACTCGATGCGCTCTCCCATCCCTGACTTCGTGGGGCGCTTGACGAGCTCGTCGACCAGCGAGTCGAGGATCGGCAGGTGACGGCGAACACGGACGAGGTCGCCGTCGGCGAGCGCTCGCTCCATGTCCTTGCTGACGGGACCGAGCTCGCCCGCCTTGCCCTTGAGGTCGGGCTTGTGGAGGAGCGCAGCACGCGCCTCGCGGAGCAGCGAGGTGGCTTCCTTCTTGACGCGGCGATCGAGGCGGGTGGCACGCATGATTCAGTGCACGTAGTTTCCGACGCGGTGAAAGCGGATGCCCGACCAGTCGGTCGGACCCCAGTGACTGTACGAGAGCCAGATGAAGAGTGCCTTGCCCTTGATGTTCTCGATCGGGACAGATCCCCAGATCCGGGAGTCGTTGGAGTTGGCGCGGTTGTCGCCCATCACGAACACGTGACCATCCGGCACGGTGTAGTGGAGCTGGCGCTCGCACACCCCGGGATTGTGTTCCCGCCGATCCTCCGCGAGGGTCCCGGGCTTCTGGTTCGGGGCGGCCAGCGCCTCGCCGTCCGGGTTGGTCGCGCAGCTCGGCGGCAGCCGAACGCCATCGAGTCGCGGGAAGTCGCGGTCGTCGCCCTGGAGCAGCGCGCCGGTGGTCAGTCGCTCGTCGCGCAGAGGCCGATCGACGTCATGGTAGACCTCGTACGCGACGCCGTCGACGGTCTCGCGATAGCGGCTGCACAGGCGCGTGAACCACTTGTTGTTGATGTCGTCGTAATCGTCGTACTTGCAGGTCTCGGCCTCGATCAGGTCGTGCTGGATCGGCGCGCCGTTGATATGCACGACGTTGCAGCGGACCTCGACGGTGTCGCCGGCGAGCGCCACCACGCGCTTGATGTAGTCGCGCTCCGGTTCACACGGCTGCATGAACACGATCACCTCGCCGCGCCGGGGCTCCCGGATCTGGAAGAACTTCGTCTTCGTCCACGGGATGCGGACGCCGTAGATGAACTTGTTGACGAAGATGTGGTCGCCAATCTCGAGCGTCGGGTACATCGAGCTCGACGGGATCTTGAACGCCTCGATGACACAGGCGCGGAGCGCGAGCGCGATCAGGATCGCGGCCCCGATCGATTCGATGTAATCCCGCGTGGTCGACTTCGCCTGCGGCTTGACCAGCTCGTCGACGAGTGCATCGAGGACTGGTAGTGCGCGACGAACCCGCTGGAGGTCGCCCGCCGCGAGGCCGCGATCGACATCGTCGGTCACCTCGGTGAGATCGCCGGCCTTGCCGGTCAGCCCGGGTCGTACGATCAGAGCTGCCCGCGCGTCACGGACGAGCAGCCGCGCTTCCTTGCGAACCCTCCGATCGAGCGTGGCGGCGCGCATCGTCGGACGATGCCGGTCAGTCGACCTTGAGGATGGTCAAGAACGCTTCCTGCGGCAGCTCGACGGAGCCGACCGACTTCATGCGCTTCTTGCCTTCCTTCTGCTTGTCGAGCAGCTTCTTCTTGCGCGAGATGTCGCCGCCGTAGCACTTCGCGGTGACGTCCTTGCGGATCGCCTTCACGGTGGTGCGCGCGATCACCCGGCTGCCGATCGCCGCCTGGATCGCGACGTCGAACATCTGCCGCGGCACGACGTCCTTCATCTTCGTCGTTAGCTCGACGCCGCGGTGATACGCGGTGTCGCGGTGCGAGATGATCGAGAGGGCGTCGACGCGCTCACCGTTGATCAGCACGTCGAGGCGGATCAGATCGGCGTTGCGATAGCCGGCGGGCTCGTAGTCGAGGGAGGCATAGCCGCGCGACATCGTCTTGAGTCGATCGTAGAACCCGAACACGATCTCTGCCAGTGGCATCTCGTAGACAACCCGACGCGGCCGCCCGGGTCGTAATGCAGGCCCTGCTGGACGCCGCGGCGCTCCTGGCACAGCTGCATGATCGGACCGACGTACTCCTGCGGGAGGTGCACGGTCGCCGTGATGATCGGCTCCTCGATCGTGTCGACCTTGCCCTGGTCGGGAACCTTTGCCGGGTTGTCGACCTCCATGATCTCGCCGCCCGGCAGGTGGATCCGGTAGCGCACGCTCGGTGCGGTGACGATCAGATTGAGGTTGAACTCGCGCTCGAGGCGCTCCTGGATGATCTCCATGTGGAGAAGACCGAGGAAGCCGGTGCGGAAGCCGAAGCCGAGAGCGAGCGACGTCTCGGGCTCGTACGTGACGCTGGCGTCGTTGAGCACGAGCTTGCCGAGCGCGTCCTTGAGATCCTGGTAGTCCTCGTTGTCGACGGGGAACAGACCCGCGAACACCATCGGCTTGACGAGCTTGAAGCCCTTGAGCGGCTCGGCGCACGGGTTGTTGTCGTCAGTGACCGTGTCGCCGACGCGCGCGTGCGCGATGTCCTTGATCGCGGCGGACACGATGCCGACCTGCCCCGCCTCGATCTCCTCGACCTCGAACAGGGCGGGCTTGCGGACCGCCGTCATCTGGCAGTCGTATTTCACGTCGGTCGCCCAGAACCGGAGCTTCTGGCCCTTCTTGATCCGGCCCTGCATGACGCGGACGAGCACGACGACGCCGCGGAACTGGTCGTACCAGCTATCGAAGATCAGCGCGGACAGCGGAGCGTCGCGGTCGCCCTTCGGCGGCGGCACGCGCTCGACGATCGCCTCGAGCATGTCGTGGACGCCGATGCCGGTCTTCGCCGACACGAGCAGCGCGTTCGACGCATCGAGGCCGATCATGTCCTCGATCTGCGCCTTGACCCAGTCCGGTCGCGCGACCGGGAGATCGATCTTGTTGAGCACCGGGACGATGTCGAGGTTGTTGTCGAGCGCGACGTAGACGTTCGCGAGCGTCTGCGCCTCGACGCCCTGCGCGGCATCGACCACGAGCAGCGCGCCTTCGCATGCAGCGAGCGAGCGCGAGACCTCGTAGTGGAAGTCGACGTGGCCCGGGGTGTCGATCAGGTGAAACTGATAGACGAGCCCGTCCTTCGCCTTGAAGTGGAGCTGGACCGACTGCGCCTTGATCGTGATGCCGCGCTCGCGCTCGAGCTCCATCGAGTCGAGCATCTGCGCCTGCTGCTCGCGCACGGTGACCGCACCACACTCATCGAGGATGCGATCCGCGAGCGTGGTCTTCCCATGATCGATGTGGGCGATGATCGAGAAGTTGCGGATACGCTCGAGAGGGAACGACATGACGAGGGGGCTCGGATGGTTAGCGTGATCCGAGTCGCAGGTCGACCTGCCCGGGCAGCTGATCGCGGTACTTCTCGAGCACGAGATCGATGCCCTGGCGGATGTACTCGGCGACCGGGACTTTCGTCCGCCCGTGCAGCGCCTTGAGCCGCTCGTCCTGCTCGGGCGTGATGTAGACGGTCGTCGAGATCTTCTTGCGAGCCACGGCACCGTGACCCTACGTGACCATATGAGGACGGTCAAACGGTTGCAGCAGCGAGTCCGCCCGACTAGGCTCGACCTGTCATGTCGAAGCTCCTGAAACTGGTCGTGTTGTCGTCCGCGCTGTTCACGATCAATTGCGGCGGTAAGGGCAAAAAAGACGACAAGTCCACGCCGAGCAACACGGCGGATGCGTCGTCGCCGAAGGTCGATCCGACCTTGTGTGACACGAACGGCAAGAACGTCGTCACCTACGACCTCAACAAGGACAACCGCCCCGACGTCTGGCGGCTCTACAAGAGCTCCGACGAGGGCGGCACCAAGGTCGAGTTCATGAGCTGCAAGCAGATCGACTTCGACCACGACGGTCGCAAGGACTGGGTCGTCGCCTACAACCCGAAGGGCAGCACGCTGTTCGAGAAGGCTGACCTCGACTACGACGGCAAGTGGGACATGAGCGCGGTCTACGACACCAAGGTCAACCAGAAGGCCGAGGTCGAGCGCGACACGGACTTCGACGGTAAGTTCGACGTCAAGGAAGTCTACGATTCGGGCGGCAACCTCACCAGCATCCGCCAGGATCGCAACAACGACGGTCAGCCCGATCTGTGGGAGCAGTACAAGGACACGATCCTCCTCGCGATCCTCTACGACGACGACTTCGACGGATAGGTCGATCGCCGCGAGGAGATTCCGGGTGCGCGTCCCAAGATCGAGATGCCGACGCAGCTCGATCCAGAGGCGACCGGTACGCTCGACACGCCGAAGCCGCCGGGCGCAGGTGCGGGTAGCGCGGCGCCTGCGAAGGCACCGGCGACGCCTCCCAAGAAGTAATGTCGACGGTCGTCGACAAGCCCTGGGGTCACGAGCTGATCTGGGCGAAGACCGACCGCTACGTCGGCAAGATCCTCCACATCAAGGCCGGCGAGGCGCTCTCGCTGCAGTACCACCGCACCAAGGACGAGACCATCATGGTGCTCACCGGGCGGATGGAGCTGACGTACTTCGCCGACGGTGAACCGCCGACCAAGCGCGAGCTGCTTCCGCGCGAGCCGTTCCATATCACGACGGGGCTCCGCCATCGCATGGTCGCGATCGAGGACACCGATGTCCTCGAGGTCTCGACGCCCGAGCTCGAGGACGTAGTTCGGCTCGAAGACCGCTACGGCCGTACGCCCTGAGCGGGCGGGCGCGGCGTACCGAAGCGGACGTCGTCGACGCGCTTGTCGGTCGGATCGATTCGCGGTGGACCATCTGCCTCGGGGCGCTTGCCGAGATTCGTACAGACCATCGCGATCAGGATGAACAGCACGAACACCCCGAGGCCGATGCCGACCGTCATCCGCTCGCCGAACCGCTTCGGATTCTTGTTGCGGGCGATGATGTCGTCGAGCTTGCCCACGGCAGCGTCAGCTTAGCGCTGCCACGGGCGCTTGCCGAACAATAGCTTCGCGCCGCGGAGCAACGCGCGGAACGTGCCCGGCTTGTACGGGTACCACCACACCTCGCGCGGCAGCGAGATCCGGTCGTGGTTGACGTGGCGGGTCTCGCAGAGATCACGAAGCCCATGTGCAGAGTGCGTGCGGCCGATGCCGCTGTTCTTGACGCCTCCCCACGGCGTCTCGGGACACGCGAAGGTCGCGAGCACGTCGTTGATCATGACGGTGCCGGCCTCGATCTTCTCGGCGACGCGCTTGCCGTGCTCGCGATCGCGCGTGAACACGTAGGCGAGCAGCCCGAGGTGCGAATCGTTCGCGAGCCGCACGGCCTCATCCTCGTCGGCAACGCGCATGATGGGCAGCACGGGGCCGAAGATCTCCTTGCGCATGACGTCCATGTCCTGCGTGCAGTTGGTCAGCACCGTCGGCTGGAAGAACTGCCCCGGCCCCGCGCCGCGCTTGCCACCGACCTCGACCTTCGCTCCCGCGGCGACCGCCGCATCGACAAGGCGCTCGACGGTCGCGACCTGCTGATCCCAGGCCATCGCGCCGACATCGACCTCGTCGCCGTTGGACGCATCGCCTTGCCGCAGCTCGCGAGCCTGGTTGACGATCCGCGCGACCAGCTCGTCGTGAACCTTGTCGACGGCGTAGACGCGCTCGACCGACGCGCAGACCTGGCCGGAGTTCGCGAACCCGCCCCACGTGATCGCCTGCGCGGTTCGATCGAGATCCGCATCGGCGCAGACGACGGCGGGCGCCTTGCCACCGAGCTCGAGGGTGCACGGAATCAGCCGCTCGCCACACGCCGCCGCGACCTTCTTGCCGGTCGCCACCGAACCGGTGAACAC
>JACCQV010000504.1 GCA_013813945.1 Deltaproteobacteria bacterium
GAGCAGCACCAGGCGCAGGCCGAAGCCGCGCTCGTGCGCGAAGCAGAGCGCGACAGTGAGTTCCGGCGGCTCGTCGGCCAGGCCGCGCAGCGGATCCGCGACATGAAGCGCGCACACGCGGCCAATCAAGCGAAGCGTCCAGCGCCGGGGCGGGAAATTATCGGAAGCTTCGAGCACCGGCGGCTGGCCGATCGCCTCGCCGGCAGGGCGTGAGCGTTCCGCTAGATGGGCACCGCGGGGGTAGGCGGATCGACCCGCGGTGCTACTTCCGTTGGCAATGGCACGTGCATCAGGTCGTACTCCTCGTAATGGCGGCGGCGGTTCCACCCAGATCGGGACCGGCGGCGAGACCCACCAGCAAGCAACCGATCAAGTCCTGACGACGAACCAGGGCGTTCCGATCAGCGACGATCAGAACTCGCTGAAGATCGGCGCCCGCGGTCCGACGCTCCTCGAGGACTTTCACTTCCTCGAGAAGATCACCCACTTCGATCACGAGCGGATCCCCGAGCGCATCGTCCACGCACGCGGTTCGGCAGCACACGGCTTCTTCGAGCCGTACCCGAACGCCGCGAAGTACACCCGGGCCGCGTTCCTCCAGGATCCGGCGGTCCGCACCCCGGTGTTCACGCGGTTCTCCACGGTCGCGGGCGGCGCGGGATCCGTCGACCTCCCGCGCGATGTCCGCGGCTTCGCGGTGAAGTTCTACACGCAGGAAGGGAACTTCGATCTCGTCGGCAACAACATCCCGGTGTTCTTCATCCAGGACGCGCTCAAGTTCCCCGACCTCGTTCACGCGGTGAAGATGGAGCCCGATCGAGGGTTCCCGCAGAACGCGACGGCGCACGACACGTTCTGGGACTTCGTTTCACTGATGCCCGAGTCGATGCACATGCTCCTGTGGGCGATGTCGGACCGGACCATTCCGCGCTCCTACCGGATGATCGAGGGCTTCGGCGTCCACACGTTCCGGCTCGTCGACGCGATGGGCAAGGCGACGTTCGCGAAGTTCCACTGGCGGCCGACGCTGCAGACGCAGTCCGTCACCTGGGACGAGGCCTGCAAGATCAACGGTGCCGATCAAGACTTCCATCGCCGCGACCTGTTCACCGCGATCGAGGCCGGCGCGTTCCCGTCGTGGGAGCTGTCGATCCAGATCATCCCGGACGATCGCGTCGCCGAGTTCGAGTTCGACATCCTCGACGCGACCAAGGTCATCCCGGAGGAGCAGTTCCCGCTCGAGGCGATCGGCAAGATGACGCTCGACCGCTGGCCCGACAACTTCTTCGCCGAGACCGAGCAGTCGGCGTTCCACCCCGGCCACATCGTCCCGGGCATCGAGTTCTCCGACGACCCGCTGCTCCAGGGCCGGATCTTCTCGTACACGGACACCCAGCTGATCCGCCTCGGCGGACCGAACTTCCACGAGATCCCGATCAACGCGCCGAAGTGCCCGATGCGCAACTGGCAGCGGGACGGTCACAAGCGCCACGAGATCAACACGGGTCGCGTCAACTACGAGCCCAACAGCCTCGCACCGGGCGGTCCGCGCGAGACCGCTGCGGGCTTCATGACGCATCCGCAACTCGATCCCGGCTCGCTCGCGGGCAAGGTCCGCGTGCGCTCGGAGACGTTCGCCGATCACTATAGCCAGGCGCGCATGTTCTTCCGATCGATGACCGACATCGAGCAGCGGCATATCGTCAATGCCTTCACGTTCGAGCTCTCCAAGGTCGAGACGATGGCGATCCGGACCCGCATGCTGGGCCACCTCGACGTCGTCGACCGCACCTTGGGGGCGCTCGTTGCCGACGCGATGGGCATGACCGGCAAGGCCGACAAGATCACGCCGGCGCGAGCCCCGATCGATCTGCAGCCGTCACCGGCGCTGTCGATCCTCGCGAAGTTCAAACCGACCCTGCAGGGGCGCAAGGTCGGCGCGCTGATCGCCGACGGCTTCGACCGCGCGCTCGTGGAGAAGCTACGTGCGGCGGTCAACGCGGCTGGCGCCATGTTCGAGCTCGTCGCGCCGAAGATCGGCGGTGCCAAGGCCTCGGACGGCACGGTCGTGCCCGCCGATCACATCATCTCCGGTGGCCCATCGGTGACCTTCGATGCCGTCGTGGTCGCGCCAGGGGCGGCCGGTCTACCCGACCTGCTCGGCGAGGCCGCCGCGAAGGACTGGGTCAGCGACGCGTTCGCGCACTGCAAGGTGATGGGTGTCGTCGCCGCCGCCGGGCCGCTGCTCAACGCGGGGGGCGTCAAGCCCGATGCTGGCGTGATCGAGCTCACCGGCAAGAACGTCGATGCATTCGTGACCGCCGCGGCCGCAGGACGGGTCTGGGACCGCGAGCCTGCGCTGCGCGGCTCGGAGAAGAAGGGAGGCAAGGCGGTCGTCGCGAAGGCGTCCGCGAAGGAGAGCTCTGCCAAGTTGCCGCCGCCCAAGGCCGCGCCGCCCAAGCCGCCGAAGACTCCCCCGACGAAGCCACCCCCGGCCTCGACACCGGCGCTCAAGAATCGCGGCATCGGCGAGAAGGTCTCCTCCAAGGGTGGGCCCACGTCGAAGGCCGCGGTGAAGCCGAAGCGCCGGTAGACTGCGAACCCGGCGTCGCCGGTCATCAGCACGTGCCAGGGTCTTCCAGACCACCTCGCGGTGAGTTGGAGGATTCTACGCGCATGCAGCTCGCCCGCGTCCTCGCTCTCGCCACGGCGCTCGCAGCTTGCGGCGACGATGGCGGCGCAATAGCCCCGGACGCTCCGGGTGGCGGGCCCGATGGTCCACGACCCGATGCGCCGATCGGCGTGGTGCCGCGCGTCGAGCCCGGGCCGTGCCGGTTCGATGTCCCGCCCGCGCTCGGGATGACCGAAGGGCAGGGCTATGCCTGCGGCGATCTGATCGTCTACGAGAATCGGACCACGATGGTGCGCACGATCTCCGTGCACTACATCAAGTTCGATAGTCCGTCCGCGTCTCCCAACGCGACCATCTATCTCGCCGGTGGTCCGGGTGGCGATGGCAACAGCATCCTCAACTACGCCGTCGTCCTCGGCAGTCCATTCCTCACCGGCCTGATGGCGGACGGCGACTTCCTGGTGATCAGCCAGCGTGGAACCGCGCGATCGATCCCGTTTCTCGACTGCCAGACCTCCAACTGCGAGGACTTCTCGGTCAATCATGATCTCTCCGCGTACAACACCGCCGGCAACGCCGACGACGTCAACGATCTGCGCGCGGCACTCGGCTACACCAAGCTGAACCTGTACGGCATCTCCTACGGCTCGCGACTCGCCCTCGAGATCATGCGCCGCCACGGCGACCACGTGCGCGCGTCGATCATCGAGGGGCTCGTGCCGTCGTCGATCGCCTGGCCGGCCGCAATCCCGGCATCGTTCTACAGCGCCCTCACCGGGCTCAACACCTCATGCGCGAACGCAGGCGCGTGTGGGACTGCCTTCGGCAACCTCGTCACCAAGTTCTCGGCGGGAGTCGCGTCCCTCGATGCCGAACCACTACCGATGACCTTCGAGGGACAGCCGTTCGATCTCGACGGCGGCACCTATGCCTACGTGCTGTTCCGCGTCCTCTACTCGAAGAGCGCCTACGTCTGGCTGCCGATGTTGATCAGCGACCTGGCCGAGCGCCGGATCGATCGCGTCGAGAGCTTCTTCGGCACGGCCCTCAGCAACCTGAGCTCGAGCGCGGGCGTCTCCGAGGGGCTGTACAACTCCGTCGTGTGTGGCGAGATCTTCAATCCGCCCGACCAGAACGCATTCGGCCAGCTCAACGCCGGCGTGCCGTCCGACATCGTCGACATGTTCGGCGGCAGCTGGTTCAGCCTCATGGACCGCTGCAGCTCGTGGCCCGTCCACAACATGCAGGCACAGCTCGCACAGCCGGTGACCTCGGCGATCCGAACGTTGGTATCGAGCGGCCGCCAGGATCCGATCACGCCACCGAGCTTCGGTGACGTCGCCGCGGTGACCCTCTCGAATTCCGTCGTCGTGATCCACGAGAACTCCGGGCACGGCGCCACGCTGCAGAGCCCGTGCGGCATGCAGAACCTGATCAACTTCATCACCGATCCGATGACCGCACACGACACGAGCTGCGCGGCCACGATCGCGACTCCGTACATGGTGGGGGCCGCGTTCGCACCGACCGCCGCAGTCGATCGGATCCGCGCCGAGCTGAACCTCGCGCCTCCGCTGCCCCCGTTCATGCGCGAGCGCGTGATCGGCAAGCTGGCCGCTCGACCAGCCGTCGCGCCGTAGCTCGACCTCAGGCGCCATCGAGTCGAACCTCGCCGCCAGGACGCAGCTCCTTGGTCGTGATGCCTTCGCGCTCGTCACAGCCCGCCGGGCTCATCCATCCCGTGAAGTGCGCCGAGCTTCTTCTGCTCCGACGAGCTCGCCGCGCTCGCGGACCACCGTCATGTTGCGGGGCAACAGGACACCCGGCGCGAACCGTGTGGTGCCCCACGCCCACCAGATGTCCGCGAACACCGGCTCGAGTGTCCCGAACACCGAACCGCGGATGACTTGAAGCCACCCGACCCCTTCTTCTTCTCCGGCCCCTGCTGCGTCCCCACGAGCGCGAGTCGACACACGACGAATGTCTCGAAAGCTACGCTACGAGTCGCCGCGCACGCTCTCCCGGCACCTCGCGCACCGAGATCAGCCCGTGTCGTCTCCACCCGACCTTCAACAACCACGTCTGTGGCCGGCTGACGGGCAACGGCTCGTATTTCGCCGGCAGCAACGTCAGGTAATCCGTGCCGCCCGTCGCCTTCCACCCATCGAAGCTGACGCTGCTCGAGAACGGGTCGACGTTGAACGCCACACCCCGATCCTTGCCATGGCGTCGCCAGTTGTTGAGCACGTACGCGCGCGCATGCCGGGCTGCGAGGGGTGACGTGATCGCCTTCGGATGATAGCGGTCGCTGAACACGCGCCCTCTCCGTCGCCGCCCATGCTCCTTGCTGAAGGCCTGGTTGATGTACCGCGCCGCTGCGATCTCGAACGCCTGCATCCCCTTCGCGAGGGCGACCTTGTCCTCGGCCTCCACGGTCAGATGAACGTGCCCGTCCTGCAGACTGACGTCGATCACCCGATAGTCATGACGTCCGAGCACCGTACGCAGCGCCTTGCGAACGGCGTGATAGATGCTGCGCCGCCGTAGCGTGCCGATGACCTTCTCCACACGCAGCGTGACGTGCTGTGGATGCGCCGCACGGACCTCCGGGCGCGTCTTGTGCCGCTCGCTCGAGCGCTTGTTCTTCGGGGGGCGACCCGCGCCCTTGCGCTTTCCGCCCCAGTACACCAGCTCCTGCTGGACGTGCTTCTTCCGCGCGCGCGCCATTGATCTTTTACATAGCGACCGGTCCAGCCAATGTCAACTTGAATTCGCCGATATAATACCAGTTCATGATCTGGGTGAAGGCACATCGGCTGATCCGTCTCAATACATCTCCAGGATCTGATTCCAGGATCCCGAACCCGAACCCGAACCCGAACC
>JACCQV010000519.1 GCA_013813945.1 Deltaproteobacteria bacterium
TGGATCGCCGGTGGAGTCAGCGGCTTCATCGTGCTCGTAGCGGTCGTGTACTGGATGCAGATGCGCCGCCGCAGGCGCACGATCCGGCTCACCGGTGGTGCAGTCGCCGCGCCGCGCCGGATCGACATGACCGGAGAGCGCGCGCTGGAGGCCTTGCTCGCGATCCACACCTCGGGCGTGCTCGGCCGCGACGCCGACCGCAAGGCCGGCTACGCAAGCATGGTCGACGTGATCCGCGACTATCTCGGTGCGCGCTATCGCGTCGCCACCCGCGATCTGACCTCGAGCGAGCTGATGCGGCGGTTGCGCAAGGTCGCACCCGACGAGGAGCGCGAGCTGATCGAAAAGTGGCTCGACCGCTGCGATGTCGTCAAGTACGGCGGGCTGACCGCGAGCGCTGCCGAGGCGCAGGCCGTCCTCGACGACGCACGCGCACTGGTCGTGACGACCACGCAGCTGCACGAGGCTGCGAAGGCAGCGGCAAAGGCGGCCTGATGAGCCGGACGTTGATGATCGGCTTGATCGTCGGTGCGGCGGTGCTCGTCGTGCTCGAGGCGGTGTGGATCCTGGCAGGCGCCGAGGCACAGCGGCGAGCTCGGTTCCGTGCGGTGGTGCCGTGGCTCCTGGTCGCGGTCATCGGGGGCGTGCTCGCGTGGGCGCTCTACCACCACATCAACACAGAGCGCGCGGGCGAGAAGATCGAATGGCGCTCGCCGAACGCGGGCTGGCTCGCGGCGGGCGGCGCCCTCGTCGGGCTGATCGCGTTTCATCTGCAGCGTCGCCGCGTTGCCGCCCTCGGCTATTCACAGGTCGCGCTGGTCCACGCGCGCGGTCTCGGGGCGTGGCTCTCGGATCTGCCCGCGGTTCTGCGCGTGCTCGCGATCGCGTGCCTCGCGGTCGGGCTGATGCGGCCCGAGACCTATCGAACGGTGAAGTACGAGGAGGACTCGATCGACATCATGATCGTGTTCGACATGTCGAAGTCGATGGAGGAGACTGACCTCCCGCGCGACCGCATGGATGCCGCGCAGCGCGTGGTCCGTCGCTTCTTGCGCCAGACTCGCCACGATCGGGTCGGGCTCGTCGTGTTCGGGCAGCAGGCGATGCTGCGCTGCCCGCTCACGCAGGACGCGAAGCTGGTCGAGCAGATCGTGCGCGACCTCGTGATCGGCGACGTGCCGGCCCTCGGTACGGCGATCGGTGATGGCCTCGCGCTCGCTCTCGCGCAGCTGCGTCGTGCAGATGGCCTGTGCGATCCGACGCCCGGCGCCGAGGTCAAGTGCGCGAAGGAGATGACGTGCTCGGCCGAGGGCTACTGTGTCGGTCCCAAGAAGAACAAGGTCGTGATCCTGCTGTCCGACGGCGACACGAACTGGGTCACCCGGTTCGAGCCCGATGAAGCGGCGCAGGTCGCCAAGGACATGGGCGTGCAGGTCTACACGGTCCTCGTCGGCCGCGAGGAGAACAACTTCTTCGGCGGGATGTCGGTCAACCCGGCGACGCTACGTAGCATCGCGAGCCTGACCGGCGGCGACTTCTTCCGCGCGACCGACTACGACACGTTCGACCGGGGCTTTCAGGCGGTGCGCAAGAAGCTCGACAAGATCAAGCGTGTCCGCGAGGAGCGCATCCCCGACAAGCAGCTGTTCCTGCCGTTCGTGGTCCTCGCAGCGATCCTGTTCGGGCTAGACCTTCTGCTCTCCCATACCCGGCTGCGGAGGCTGCCGTGAGCTGGCTGTGGACGCACCTGACGTCGCTGACGTTCTCGACCAAGTGGCTGTTCTGGGTCGCCATCTTCTCGCCGGTCGCGGTGGCCGCGCTCCACCTCTACGACCGCACGCGCCGCCAGGCGCTGACGCGTCGGCTCGGCGAGCTGCCGATCGTGTCCCAGGTGATGGCGACGATGTCGCCGGGCCGGCGCGCGTGGAAGGACGCGATCGCCGCCGTGGCGCTCCTCTTGCTCCTCCTCGCTGCCGCCCGTCCGCAGCTCGAGGGCAAGCGAAAGGTCGAGCTGCGCGGACTCGACCTCGTCGTCGCGGTCGACGTGTCGAAGTCGATGCTCGTCGACGACGTCGGCCCGACCCAGCGCATGACGAAGAAGAAGCTGCCCACCAATCGCCTCGAGCGCGCTCGCGAGCTCGCCACCGCGGTGATCGACGAGCTCGAGGGCGATCGCATCGGTCCGGTCGTGTTCGCCGGCGCGGCGACCAACTTCCCGCTCACGGAGGACCACGAGGTTGCGATCCGCTTTCTCAACGACCTCGGGCCGGGCGACCTCCCACCCGGCTCCAACATCGCCGAGGTACTGCGCGTATCGCGCTGCTTGCTCCGCCCCGATCTCTACGACGACCTCGGCTGCAGCAAGATCGGGCGGCGCGGTCACGGCGGTGACCCGCTGCGTGGCGAGAGCCTCGATCCGAAGGGGGACGGCAAGGAAGACGTGCTCGAGCAGAAGGTGGAGCGCGGTAAGGCGATCCTGATCATCACGGATGGCGGCGATCCCGACGAGGAGACCGTCCGCGAGGTGACGAACGCACGCGAGCTCGGGATCGCCGTGTTCTTTGTTGGTGTCGGGACCGAGCAGGGCGGCATCGTCTACGAGATCGATCCGTTCAACAGCAACCGCCGCACGACGCAACCGAAGAAGCTGCCCGATGGTTCGACGGTCGTCTCCAAGCGCGAGGATTCCGGCATGCGCACGCTGGCCGAGGCGGCTGGTGATCCGAAGCGCTTCCTGCTCGCGACCGAGCGCGACGAGGTCGATCCGATGCCGATCGTCGAGGCCCTCCGGGCGGTCAATCGCGGTCTCGCGACGAAGAAGGTGAAGGAGATGAAGGACGTCTTCGAGCCATTCCTGTTCGCCGGCCTGATGCTGCTCGTGATCGAGGCGGCGATCGGCACTCGACGGCGCCGCAAGTATCCGGAGGCACAGTGACGGTCGCGTGTCATGATCGCGGCGTGCGTCGCGCCTTCGCACTCGTGCTGCTGCTCGCCCTCGGTGCGTGGGAGCCGTTCCGCTCGCCCGACCCGGACGTCGTCGCCGGCAACAAGGCGTACGCGGAGGGTCGTTACGACGATGCGATCGCCGCGTATGACCGCGCCGCACAGAACCGCAGCGTCGATGCAGACGGCCTTGCATTCAATCGCGGCACCGCACAGCTCGAGAAGGCGGACCGGACCACCGACCCCGCGGAGAAGCAGCGGCTGACCGAGCGCGGGATCGAGGATCTCAAGCAAGCGGCTAAGTCGAAGGACCACCGGATCCGCGGCGCCGCGCAGTTCAATCGGGGCAACGCGCTGCTGAAGCAGGACAAGCTCGAGGATGCGATCGAGTCGTACAAGCAATCGCTGCGTGACGATCCTGCGCTCGAAGATGCGCGGTTGAATCTCGAGCTCGCACTCCGCCGACGCGAGAAGAAGCAGCAGAAGCAGCAGCAGGGTCAGCAGGGCCAACAAGGCCAACAAGGGCAGCAAGGGCAGCAGGGCCA
>JACCQV010000524.1 GCA_013813945.1 Deltaproteobacteria bacterium
CGGTGGTCTGGACCGTGGCCAAGGAGGTCACGCGAATCGCATCGGAGCTGATCAACGATCCAACCTCGACGACCTGGGAGATCGTGGCCGACGTCGACGAGCAGATGCTCGAGCTCGTCCCGCGCCGCATCGAAGATCCGCGGTTCGCCTATCGCGGCGCCGATGTCCCGGCCGCCTCGCACCCGAGCGTCGCGGCTGCGCTCGCCTGGGTCGCGGAGGCGCGCTCGGGCGATCGCGTGTGGGATCCGTTCTGCGGCTCGGCCCTCGAGCTAATCGAGCGCGCGCGTCGCGGACCGTATCGCTCGCTGCTCGGCACCGATCTCGACGAGACCGCACTCGGCGCAGCGCGAACGAACCTGCACGCTGCCGGGGTCACCGCAGAGCTCACGATCGCGGATGCACGCACGCACAGTGTCGGTGCGGTCGACCTGATCATCACCAACCCGCCGCTCGGCAGCCGCGTCCGCGTCGACGCCGCCGCACTGCTCACGGCCGCCCTGCCCCAGTTCGCGCGCCAGCTCTCGCGCGGTGGCCGGCTCGTGTGGATCACGCCTTCTCATCGCAAGACCACGCCGGTCGCCGAGGCCGAGGGCCTCGTGCTCGCGCGCTCGATGCCAGTCGACCTCGGCGGCGTGCGCGGCCGCCTCGAGCGCTGGGACAAGAAGGGCTAGCGTGCTCGCGGTCCGTACGTACGTGCGGTACCTCGTGCCGCTGACCCTGCTCTCGGTCATCGCGTTTGCACCGGTGATCCTGCTCGCGCTGCGCGTCCCGGTCCCCGCGAACGGCAAGCAGGCCGTCATCGCGCTGCGCTACGCGTGGGTGTTCGCCGCCTGCAGCATCATCCCGCTCTTCCTCCTCGTCGGTGGCGTCGCCCCCGCCGTCCGCGGCATGGTGGCGGGTGCGCCGCGCACGCAGCTCCGGGTGCTCGGTGCCGGCCTCACCGGTCTCGCGGGTGCGCTGATCCCGACCGTGATCGCCGCCGCGGCGATCGCGATGGGCAGCCTCGCCCTCGTGCTACCCGGCCTGATCCTGATCGTCCTGCTCGCGCTCTCTGGTGCGAGCGCGCTCGAGGGTGGGCCGGCTCGCGTGGCGGACTCCATCGCGGTCGCTCGCACGCGGATCCTGCCGATCCTGGGTGTCCTCGTCGCCGTGCTCGCGGTGCAGGCCATCGCGATCTTCGTGCTGTCGCGCCAGCTCATGCCGCTGCCCAAGCCGCCGAAGCCCGAGCACCTGGCGGGGTTCCGCCAGCTCGTGCGGGTAACCGTCGCAGGCATCGTGCTCGCCGCGCCGATCGCGGCGGTGGCGCTCGCGACGATCTACGAGCGTGCGCGGTTGCGACTCACGCCAGCTCGTTGATGACCGGTCGCTACCGCTGAAGTACGCCGAACGCGACGAGCGCCGCCCGCACCGCGGCAGGATCTGGCGCACTCGCGATCCGCGGATCATTCGTCGGGGTGACGCCGCGTCCGTACCAGATCGATCGCCAGCCGGCGTCGCGCGCGCCGACGATGTCGGCGGCCCACGAGTCGCCGATGTGAATGGGATCCGCACCGGCGATGCCGAGTGCGGCGAGCATGTGGTCGAAGATCCGGCGGTCCGGCTTCTCGATGCCGAGCCGGCCCGAGTCGACGATCACCGTGAAGGGATCGGCGATCGAGATCTCCTGGAGCAGCTCAGCCAGGCGGCCCTCCGAATTCGAGAGCACGGCCACGCAGGCGCCCGTGCGGGCAAGCTCGCGTGCGAGATCGACCATCTCGGTGATGGGCTTACGCCACAGGTTGACGCGTGGCTGCTCCGACCACAGCCACTCCACCGTCGGGTCGACCTCGCGCACACCGGCCCCCTGAAGCAAGGTCGTCATCAGCGCCCGCCACGGGTGGCCCGTGCCAGCGGCGACCAGCTCGTCGTAGCGGCGCCATGCGGCGGGAGCCGCCGCGGAGAGCGCGTCCGGTGCGACCTCCAGACCGCGCTCCGCGAGCCGGCGCCCGAGGAAGTCAAGGTCCAGCTCGACCAGGGTCTGGCCGGCGTCGAACGTGATGACGGGCGTCGTCGTGATGCCCTCCTTGTACCGCCCCTTGTTCCGCATAGCTGCCCCGGGGCGCTATACTGCGCTGGATGGCCGAGGGGGAGCCCACAGCACATACGCCCGTTCCGGGGGTGGTGGTCGTGTGGAGCGGTGCCATCCCGGTCGTGTCCGCGTTCCGGATCCCGGAGGGTGGACTCGTGATCGGTCGCGAGCTCCTCGAAAATACGACGGACGATCGGATCAGCCGCCAGCACGCGCGCGTGATGTGGCGTGACAAGCGGTTCATCGTCACCGACCTCGGCAGCCGCAACGGTACCTACGCCGGCGGTCACGCGCTGGTCGATCGAGAGGTCACCGTCACGGCGCCTTCGGTCGTTCGCACCGGGCGAACGGTCTCGGTGCTCCTCGAGGACGTCACCCCGTTCGAGGGCTCGACGATCTCGAGCCAGCACGACGCGATCGTCGGCGCGAGCACGCAGGGCCTGTGGCGCGAGGTCGAAGTGTGCGCGGCACAGAACATCAACTTGCTGATCCTCGGCGAGCCGGGAAGCGGTAAGGGTCGGATGGCGCGCGGCTACGCGAAGATCCGCAACCGCCCCGAGGCCGTGTTCAACCCGACGATCCAGGCCGTCCCGCTAGAGCGTGTCGCCGGTCCGGCGATCGAGACGTTGATCCTCGAGCAGGTCGGCAAGCTCGGCCCACAGAACCTCGCGACCCTGATCAAGCTGCTCGACTCGCGGCCGACGCTGCGCGTCGTCACCACCGCCGTGATGGCGCTCGAGCACCTCGGAATGCCGGCGGAGGTCGCCGAGCGGCTGTCGACGGAGCTGATCGTCCTCCCGCCGTTGCGCGATCGTCCCGACGAGATGGCGTTCCTCGTCCACGACGCCGTCCGTGGCGCCGAGCCTGCGCTGCAAATTCACTCGACGCTGATCGAGGCGTGTCTGCTGCGACCGTGGCCGGGCAACTCGCGCGAGCTGGTCGCCGAGGTCAGCCGGACGGCGCACACCGTCGCGGCGCAGGGCAAGAACAACATCCGCGGCGAGGATCTCGACAACGACGCCGGTCACCTCATGGTCGGCGCCCCGACGCTCAATGCCGCGGTCCAGCCGACGGCCGTAGGCAAGCAGCGCAAGAAGCGATCGTCGACTCGCCCCAGCGGCCGTAGCGACTAGGATTGTTTTCCCGGCGGAGGCCCCAGATCGGCACGACGGCTGGAGAGAGCCGGGCGGAGACATGATGAAGCGCGATCTGCTCGAGTTGCTCATGGAGAGCGGCCTCTCCGAAGATGCCTACTCGTTCTCGACTACGTTGACCGTTGCAGATTTGCTCTGGGATGCAGACCTGACTCGAACAGAAGTCACGGAGCTGCCGTTGGCAGTCATCGTGGATTCACAGCGCAATCAACACAGGATCGTGCTGCAGCGCATTCGCAATGAGATCCGTTATTGCTTGTACACGGACCGCGACCCTCGTACTGCCGATCGAGTGGACTATGAAATCGGTTCGGTGGAAAACGCCAGACGCATGGTGGAGCTTGTAGTGGAGCTCATGAGTCTCGACATCCGCCCAAGCGAATTAAGTACTCCCAGAGTCCGCAAGTAACACTGGACGAGCTCGCCTTCGATCGCCGCCTTTGCGTGCCGGACCATCTCAAGGGGATGTGGCGTCACCTCGCAGCTGAGCCGGTGACGGCGCAGGTCCGGTCGGTCGGATTCTCGGGGTCGGAGAGAATGCGCACGGCCCTCGGCTGGCGGGCTCTCTCGCCTGCGCGCTTTCGCGCACTGGACCGCGCCGAGCGCCTGATCGTTCTCGTCATCGGAATCGCTCGTCACGGTCCATGCGCGGGTCGCGCGCCCGGTCCTTGGGGGGAACGATTCGCACGGGCGCTTCCCGCGCAAGACCCGTCCTGCTGGCTCTTGGCCGTGAGTGGCAGCGCTCGTGTTCTTCGTCGCGCGCGAGAGAGAAGAAGGATGGAGCTTGCATCCGCTGCAGCGCGGAGGAACTCACATCCGGGCCGGAACGCGACTTCGGTCCTCCGAGGGAGCGCACGGTCAGCCGATCGGTTTCGGACACCGGCGAAGCGCCTCGCGGATCCACGCGTCGATCCCAGCGTCCGTGCCGAGCGAGGGCCGCGCCTCGTCCACCGCGGCGGCGGCGATCGAACGCTTCCAGCCGAGCCCGACGAGCGCATCACGCGCCTGCGCCCGCAAGGCGGCGGCATCGAATGCGCACCCGCCTGACGAAGGCGGCGGGCCCGACGACTCAGGCACGGTGTGCGGGTCAGCCTCCTTCGCGTTCCCGCGTTCGCCGTCTGATCGTAGCGGCCGGCAGCGCAGGGCGTGACGCGGATTCGTGCTCACGTGAGCACGAACCGGGCTGCTGTCGTCATCCGCGCGACGCCAGGTAAAGCGCAGCTCGTCGGGAGCCCGGCCTTCAATCGAGAGCAGACCTCGATGAAGCTGACGATGGTGACCCGCGCAACAGGTGCAGAGGTTGGAGGGCTGGTGCCCTCCGCCGTTCGCCTGATGCTCGATGTGGTGCAGGTCGAGGTTGCGCGCGCTGCGGCAGCCCGGCACGACGCACCGGTGGTGGTCACGATTCAAGATCTGCTTGCGCAGGCGCGGAGTGATCGTCGCTCGCATCCGCGCCGGCTCTGCCGCATCGACATGGCCGAGGTGGTCGGCATCGCAGCGGGCACGATCGAGGTCCGCGGGATCGAGCTCGGCCCGGATGCCCGCGCCGTCCTGCCATCCACGGTCACAGTGCGCGCAGATCGAGATCTGCACGGGTGCGCTGGCGCCTTCACCCGGTTCGAGGGCGCGCTGGAAGATGATCTGGAGCAGGTCATCTTCGTCCAGCCGATGCCCGAGCTCGCTTTCGATTGCCGCCTTTGCCTGCCGGAACATCGCCAGAGTCTGCGGCGTCACCTCGAAGCTGAGCCGGCGACGACGCAGGTCCGGATCGGTCGGATCCTCGGGGTCAGCGCCCTTCGCACGCCCGGCGACGAGCTCCTGCACCTGACTCACGGTCTTGCCCTTCGCCGCGCCGATCCACCGCTCCTCGGTGTCGGGCGTCATGACCCGGACCAGCTCGCGGACGTGCGAGTACGCGAAGGCGCCCTCCTCGAGCTCCGCCTCGAGCAGCGGCAGCTCGCCGAGCGCGTGCGAGACCCGCAGTCGATCGAGTGCCGTTCGTGGATCGATTCCGTGCTCGCGTTCGAGGTACTCGAGGATCGAGACGTAGCCGAAGTGATTCCACAGCTGCAACGCCTCGGCTTCGCGCAGGTGACGTGCGTGCTGCGCATCCCATGCGGAGCGTCGCCGCGTCGCGCACTGCATCTCGCCGTGCAACCTCAGCCACGTCGGCACCCCACTCTCGGCGCCGGCCGCCCCGCTCTCGACACTCGCTTGATCGAACATCGGTGCTCTCCTCACCGCGCGCAGTCATCACGCGCACTCCCTTCGGTACCACGTGTTTTTTCGGCGTTCTGATCTGCGGTCAGCGCGACGAACGATGGTGCGTGGGAGGATCGAGTCATTGTTGTCGAGAACAGCGCACAGAAGCGCTCGAGACGACGGTCGCGAAATATCTGGAGCGAGCTCGTGCGGTGCTGCATCGTCGGCACGAATAGGTCGTCAAGGGAAAACACCCTCGGTGCAGGCGAATCTCATCGGGTGCAAAGCGAGTCATCGATCTGGTGTCACCGATGTCGCGGCTTGCCCAGCTCTCGGCTTGCACCGGCGATGTTGGAGATCCTCGATCGCGCAGTCGCACGAGGCCGTCGCGATGCGTGTAATCGAATGTCAGGTTGCGTCCGGAGCCTCTGCTCGCACGCGCTCTGGGCTGGGTGGGCGGCGCGAGCACCGGTCCGGCGGACCCGCATCGCGTCGTCTTGCGGGTAGACCGTCGCTGGACACCTTCAGACGACTCGATGCCCGGGCCCGCGCACAAGCGGCCGGTGGTTGCCGGTGGTCGTGCGGTGACAGATCGACCTCGGTCAGCCTTCACCCATCGCCGGCGGCTCGCTCGCGCTCTGCGCTGGCGATCTCAGGGCGTGATCGTCAGCGAGACCGTCTGGTCGAGCCGACGGAACACCGAACAGCTATCGACGCCCTGACAGTCCGTGCTGGGGATCATGATGCTCGTCAGGTGCAGGTCCGCGGCGCCCATCGGGATCCCGGCGGGGAACCGCGCCCGAATGGAGCCGACGCTGCTCTCTGCGGATACCCGCGCGGAACCCGTTCCATATGCGTACGAGGCGTTCTGGTCGCGGTAGGCCAGGCTCGGAAGCAGATTGTCGGTCGCGGTGTGGGTCGAAGGGGACACGTCCAGCGCCAGCTCGGCGCCAGCGCTCACGGTGGTCACGCCGCCACGTGGAGTGATCGTGACCGGAAGGAAATAGCCCTCCGCGACCATCGAGATCTCGGCGCTGCTGTCCGCGATTTGAAGGCGGAGGTCGGTCATGCCCGCGGTCTGCTCCCTGATGAGCACGATGTGAAAGCTCGGGTCCATGCAGGCTTCTCCAAGCTCTGCGCCCTTGAGGTGCGCGGGCTTTTCACCGCCGAGCGTCACGGTCTCCATCACGATGCCATCGAGGTTCATCACCATGTCGTCGCGAAGAGCCGGACAGTCGATGGTGCCGAGATCGATGCCCGACTCGCTCGCGCGGGCGAGCGACGCGGTCAGGACGAACGTGCCGTCGCTGCGGATCGTCTCGGACGCCTCGACCCGAAGCTCCTTGGCGCCGAGGTCCGCGAGGTCGCCCACGGCGGTGCCGTGCTGACATCCCGTGAACGGCAGGAGGGCGAAGGCGGCGAGGACTGCGGTGGCAGCGGGGGCTCCTGACAT
>JACCQV010000527.1 GCA_013813945.1 Deltaproteobacteria bacterium
GGCCCGGCACCACGCGGGTCACGCCGAGCGGCCGGAGCAGCGTGAGGATGTCGGTGATCCGCGCGAGCGCGGGCGCACTGACTTCGGGCTTGGTCTGCAGTCCCAGCATGCGCGGGCTGTAGCCGCCGGAGTCACTCTCGACGGCGAACACCGTCTTCGGTAGCTCGGCCGCGTGGTCCTTGGCATACGCCGTGGCACCCCGGAGCCCGTTCTCCTCGTTGGTGAACAGCACGACCCGGATCGTCCGCTTCGGTGCGAGCCCGAGCTGCTTGAGCACGGTCAGGGCCTGCATCATCGTCACGCACCCCGCGCCGTCGTCGTGCGCGCCCTGCCCGACATCCCACGAATCGATGTGCGCACCGATCACGACGATCTCGTCGGGCTTCTCGCTGCCGCGCAGCTCGCCGATGACGTTCGCGGACTCGGCGTCGGGCAGCTGCCTGGACTCGAGCTTCATGCGGACCGTCACCGGTCCCTGCGCCGCGAGTCGCGCGATCAGCATCGCATCCTCGGTGGTGACCGAGGCCGCCGGGATCTTCGGCTGATCGGGGTCGTACGACATGGCGCCGGTATGCGGTGTCTGCAAGCTGTGTGCAGTCACCGATCGCACGAGCACCGCGACGGCACCGAGCTTCGCCGCGCGCGAGGCACCCCGGCTGCGATAGGGGACGACGTCGCCATAGCCAGACCCCTTGTCCGCGGAGTACGGCGGCAGGGCAACGTCGTAGAGCACGATCGCACCCTTGATCGACGCCGCCTTTGCATCGAGCTCGGCGAAGCTCGTGATGACGACCACCGGCGCCGTGATCCCGCCCTTGGGGGTCGATACCGAGCCACCAAGGCCCAGCACCCGCAGCGGCCGTGCGACCGGAGTCACGAGCGCGACGTCCTCGGTGCCTCGCACCCAGTGCGGCACCATGACCTTCTCGGTCCGTGTGTCGTGACCGTCCTGCTTCATCGCCTCGGCTGCCCATGCGACAGCGCGCTCGAGACCTGGAGAGCCGGCGAGCCGGTGCCCGATCCGATCCGTGAGGTGCGCCAGCTTGAGGTAGGCGCCGCGGTCGGCCCGTGCGGCGGTGATGATCTGGGTCGCTATCGCCGCGTACCGGTCCGCGATCGTCGTCGCGCGTGCTGCGGGCTGCGCACCGAACGAGCTCGTATCGGAGATCCACTCGGCGCGGTGAGTCCCGCCTTGTGGGGGAACGCAGCTCGCGAGCGCCGCGACCAAGGCGGCGCGCTTCACGAGACCTCGAGCTCGCTCGGCTCTGTCACCACAGGCGCCTGGACGGCACGCGCTGCGATCTCGACGAGCAGCTGGATCACCGCGACCAGTCGGTCGACCTGCATGGCCGACCGCCCGATCGCGAGATCCGAGAGCGGTAGCGGATGGTCGAGCGGCGCGCCGCGGCCCGGATACACCCGGTAGCGCAGCGACTCGTTCTCCCAGTACGCGAGCCAGCCATCGAGCGTGGTCACCGCGCGATTCTTCAGCTCGTCGTCGAACAGGCGCGTGAAGGCGACCGAGCTTCCGCGCGTCCGGAACCGCTCGTCGAAGGCTGGATCACCCGTCTTGAACAGGGGCGCCGCCGGCGGGCCTGGTGGATTGGCTCCGAGCTGGCGCGCCGGGATTGCCCACAGGGTGAGCGCCGCGCCGCGTAGCTCGTCGATCTCACGACCGATCACGACGTCGAGAGCGAGAACGCTGCCCTCGATGCGCTCGATCCGCAGCCGCACCGTCGTGCCATTGGCCTCACCGACGATGACCGACGACATCAGGTCACCGTCCCCTCGCGTGGTCAGGCTGTGAACGTCCGCGAGCATTCCCTTGAGCGCCTGCGAGGCCGACATGATGTACGTGCCCCACGTCGCGTCGAGGATCGGCGGCGTCTCGCTCGCGATCGGCAGTGCCGAGAGCTCCTCGTCGCGAACGCGGCGCACGGCGTCGGCGATCAGCATCAGGCCGAGGAGCGGCAACAGATAGTGGTGCGGCCACCGGAAGCCGTAGCCGCCGAGCAGCAGCAACGCCAGTCCGGTCGCCACGCGACGGCGCGCCGGGCTCGCAGAGAACACCGAGGACGCCAGCGTCCACGCGAGCGTCGCGATCGCGAGCAGGTAGAGCGCGAGGCGCGGATCGGCCTGGCCCTGGCTCATCTCGACGCCGATCGCGAGCGACGCTCCCTTCGCAACGCTCGGGTAGTAGAACCGCGCGAGGACCGCGCCCACCGACGCGATGGCCATCGCGGCGACGACCGGCCCCGGCCTCGTCACTGCGGCCGCGAACGGACGCGGCGCGAAACAATACGGCGACAGCAGCGCAGCGAGGCACAGCGCGACGACGCCGGATCGCGCGATCAGCAGTCCAGGACCGTCGAACGTGGACTCGGGCCACACGAACCGCGCACCGATGACGTTCGCGGTATGGAGTAGCAACGGCACCGCGATGATCGGCAGCCCGATCTGGATCCCGAGATCCCGGTCCCTGCCGATCGCGCTCGCCGCCAGCGCGATCACGGCGACCGCGAACGCTACCTCGAGGACGAGAGTGAGCTCGCCCGGCGCGGCGATCACGAGCGGGACGGCCGCGAGCAGCGTGACGATCGCGGCGAGGCCGTGCGCGATCAGATCGCGGGCACCACGGTCTTCCCCGTAGCGCCCCATGAACATCTTGATGCAGCGCTGCGCGATCACGAACGCCGCGAGGACGCCGGTGAAATAGAACAGGAACAGGCCGGTGTAATCGAGGACCGTATGCCACGCGGGCGGCGAGCCCTTGAGCGGCCGCAACATCGGGACGGCGACCCGGTTGATCGCGACCTCGAGGACGCCGATCAACACGAGGACATGGAGGGCCGTCAGTCGCGAAAGCGTATCCACCGCGTGCCCTCCAAAAAACGTAGCTGTATGGAGCATTTGCGTCAAGGACCGCGACGAAAACTGGCGCCACTACCAGCACCCCGGACTATCCTACATGTGGTGGTCCGAACGTCTCTCGCCGTGATGCTCGGGATCCTCGCAGCAAGTGCCCGCGCACAGGCTACGCCAGCTCCGAAGATCGTCGTCCTCGACCCCGGCCACGGTGGATCCAACGGCGGGACCCGGGGTCACGGCGTCCATGAAAAGCGCGTGACGCTGGCGATCGCGAACCTCGTGGCGACCCGGCTCCGCGTCCACGGCGTGCAGGTGGAGCTGACGCGAACCACCGATCGGACCCTGACACTGCGCCAGCGGATGGTGACCGCGGTGAAGGTCCCGGCTGATCTGTTCGTCAGCATTCATGCGAACGCGTCGCCCACGCGCACGCAACGCGGCTACGAGACCTTTGTATTGACCCCACGGGGCGTGGACGTCGATGGCCGGGCCCTGCGCAGCGATACACGGACCACGCGGCCCACGCTGGATCCGGAGATCGCGCACATGCTCGATGACGTGGAGCGCGGGTCCTCGCAGTGGGAGGCCGCGGATCTCGCCGCGCGCATGCAGCGCTCGTTGCGCGAGCGCCGCGGCAAGGACGGCGATCGCGGCGTGCGCCAGGATTCACAGCACGTGCTGCTCGGCGCAACGATGCCGGCGGTCCTGGTCGAGGTCGGCTTCCTCGATCACCCCGTCGAAGGCAAGGAGCTCGCGACCAGCGAGGTCCAGGCCCAGCTCGCCGACGCGATCGCCGAGGCGATCCTCGATCAGCTCGCGGACTGACCCCGCACGCTTCCGTCTTCAGCGCGGCCGAGATCGACGGGGTCAAGGCGTTCACGGCGTGCGTGGCGATGCGATCCACCCCGCAGCCGCCGAACGTAAGCCCACCCATGAGCGACGCGGTGATGTACATGCCGCGAGTCAGGACGAACGGCCGCGGAGAGCGCGCCTTTCGGGCCTCGACCATCGCGTCGTCGAGCAGCCGATCGATCAGATCCTTGGTGCTCATGCCCGGTAGAGACCCTCCGTCACCGATGTGAAGGTCGACCGTGTGATTCCTCGCTTCTCGCTTCGTGAGATCGCGCTGATCAAGCCTGAAACCAAGAAAATCCGGGAGCCGTTTGATTGAGATTAGTTCGGAACCGGCGCAATCTGCGCTCTGGGGGCTTAATGCGTAAACTCACACTGACATTAGCGATCGCGATTCCTGCACTCATGGCCGGCACCGCCGGCGCTCAGGACGCCGGGATGACCGTCACCAGCGAGACGACGACCACCACCGAGCCAGGACCAGGTCCTGGCAAGGTGGAGTTCGGTCTGTTCACGGGCGGCTTCATCTCAAACTATTACCACCAGTTCTTCAGCTACGAGTTCGAGTCGCGCCGCCAGGAGCTCAATCAGCTGAGCCCCCTGTTCGGCGTCCGCCTCGCCGTGTTCCCGAGCCGCTATATCGGCCTCGAGGTCGAAGGCTCCGTGATCCATGCGGAAACCGAGATGACGTCACACAACGTGACCATCTTCGGACTCCTCGGCCAGATCATGATCCAGCGCCCGGGCCGGTTCACGCCGTTCCTCGCTCTCGGTGCGTCCAGTCGCCTGACGGTCTCGAACCTCCACGGTGACGACACCGACCGCCCGATTCATGCGGGTATCGGCTTTCGCATCTTCGCGACCAACACGGTCGCGATCCGCGTCGATGGTCGGTTCCTGCGCGGCCCGTCGCAGCAGGATCCGTTCACGCTCAACGCCAGCTATGGCGAGCTGATGGTCGGCCTCTCGTTCAACCCGACGTCCAGCAGGTCCGTCACGACGGTCCGCGAAGAGGATCAGGATCCGGACAGGGACGGCGTGCTCGGTATGAACGATGCGTGTCCGACCGAGGCCGGGACGAACCCGGACGGCTGTCCGACCCGCGACCAGGACGGCGACGGCATCATGGACCCGGCCGACAAGTGCCCGGCCGAGGCCGAGACCGTCAACGCGTTCCAGGACGAGGACGGTTGCCCGGACACGCTGCCGGATACCGAT
>JACCQV010000539.1 GCA_013813945.1 Deltaproteobacteria bacterium
GCCGGAGGGACCGACGAGGAGCCCTGCCCGGATCAGCCGGGATGCGAGTAGCGGCAGCCCGCGCTCTTCATCGTCTTCGGCAGGTGACATCGGTGGGCCACGAGGTCGAGGTCACCTAGACCTGTCCGGACGAGTGAAAGGGGCGGCGCGCCGGTGAAGACGCGCCGCCCGTGGGTGTCACGTGTCGAGCTCGCCGGTCCAGTACAGGTAGTCGCGCCAGGCGTCGGGGACCGAGCGCAACGAGATCCGGATCGCGACCGCCGGCACCCAGTTGGGTTGAGTCGGTGCCGCGAGCAGCGCCATCCCGGCCTCGCGCGGCGTTCGACCACCCTTCCTGCGATTGCACAGGTAGCAGCAGGTGACGATGTTGGTCCACTCGGTCAAGCCGCCCTGCGACCGTGGCTTGACGTGGTCGTACGTCAGCTCGCTGATCGAGGCCTTCTTGCTGCAGTACTGGCACTTGTAGCTGTCACGCGCGTAGATGTTGACGCGCGAGAACTTCACCGGCCGCGCGTGGCGGCGGAACGAGCGCAGCAGACGCACCACGGCAGGCACGCGCAGGATGACGCTCACCGCGCGGATGTCGCGGTCATATTCCTCGAGCACCTCGACCTTGCCGAGGAACAGGAGGGTGATCGCCCGCTGCCACGAGATGACCTTGATCGGCTCGAAGCCCTGGTTGAGCAGCAGGGTCTGCGCAGTATCCATCGATCGCCTCAACACTGAATGTAGCATCGGGTCCTGCGGGCGACACATTCCACGCTGCGGCGTGCGATCTCGGGCACATGGCCGCTCCGGCGCCAGAACTGGAGATTGAAAACGATTTTCAAGAATGCTAGGTCTGCGAGGTGGCATCCCTGGCAGAGATCCCGACGGGCCGTGCGGTCACGGTCGTCGGGGTCGATGGGTCGAGGGCGTTTCGCCGTCGCCTGCTCGAGATGGGGCTCGTGCCCGGGGTCACGGTCCGGATCGTGACGGTTGCTCCACTCGGCGATCCGCTCCAGGTCGAGGTTCGGGGCGGGCAGTGGTCGATCCGCCGCACCGAGGCCGCGCAGATCGCGGTCGACGAGCCCGCGCGATGACCGATTGCCATGACGCCACGGATCCGCGCGCCGCGGTAGCACTCCCGACGCAGCCCGTGATCGTGCTCGCCGGAAACCCGAACGTCGGCAAGACGACGCTGTTCAATGCCCTCACGGGATCCTCGGCGAAGGTCTCGAACTATCCGGGCATCACCGTCGATCGGCTGAGCGGAACCATGGCGCTGCCCGGCGCACGCGTCGCGCAGGTGTTCGACGTGCCCGGCACGTACAGCCTCAACGCGCGTAGCGCCGAGGAGCAGATCGCGCTCGACGCGCTGGTCGGCCTGCACGGCGCGACGCTTCCCGACGTCGTGGTCGTCTGCCTCGACGCGACGCAGGTCGCACGCTCGGCGTATCTGTTGTTGCAGATCCAGGAGCTCGGCACGCGGTGCGTCGTCGCGCTCACGATGATCGACGAGGCGAAGCTCGCGACGCCCGAGCCGCGTGCACTCGCCGCGCTGCTCGGCTGCGAGGTCGTCGCGGTCACAGCGCGTACGAAGCACGGCCTCGAGGATCTCCGCGCAGCGATCGATCGCACGCTGCGAAGCGAACGCAAGAGTGTCTGGCGGTGGACGCCGTCGCCGGCGCTACGCGAGCACCTCGACGCGATTCGCGAGGCATTGCCTGCGACCTGGCGTGGACAGGCTGACGATGCGCTCGCGCTGTGGAGCCTGCTCTGCCTCGAACCGCGCACGGGCTCCACCGATGACGACGAGCTCGTGGTCCCCGACGGGCTACGTGCCGCTGTCACCGCGCGCAAGCTCGACCGATCTCTCGACGACGAGGCCGTGCTCGCGCGCTGGGCGTGGCTCGATCGCGAGATCCCGAAGCTCGTGCGCCGCCGTCCTGATCGCAGCCGCACCGAGCGCATCGACCGGTTCCTGTTGCATCGCGCCATCGGGTTCGCGGCGTTCCTCGGCGTGATGGGCATCGTGTTCATGGCGCTGTTCTGGGGGGCCGATCCGCTGATCGGATGGATCGAGGCCGCATTCAAGGCAATCGCCGGCGAGCTGCGCGGCCGCATCGGCGAAGGCATCTTCACGGACTTCGTGTGCGACGGCCTGATCGCCGGCGTCGGTGGCGTGCTCGTGTTCATGCCGCAGATCTTGCTGCTGTTCCTGTTCCTCGGGTTTCTCGAGGACTGCGGATACCTCGCCCGGATCGCGTACCTGATGGACCGGATCATGCGGTCGATGAACCTCCACGGCCGCGCGTTCGTGCCGATGCTCTCGGGGTTCGCCTGCGCGATCCCTGCGATCCTCGCGACGCGCACGATGGAGCGCCGCCGCGATCGCATCCTCACCATGATGGTGGTGCCGCTGATGACGTGCTCGGCGCGGCTGCCGGTCTACACGCTCGTGATCGCGGCGCTGATTCCCGGCTCCGCGCTCACCCAGGGTCTCCTGATGGTCGGCATGTACGTGTTCAGCGTCGCCATGGCGCTCGCAGCGGCGTGGGTGATGTCGAAGACGATCAAGCCGCTCAAGGCGAAGCGGCTCCCGTTCCTGATCGAGCTGCCGCCCTATCGCTGGCCACGCGGTGGCGACGTGGTTCGCGCGATGTGGAGCAAGTCGGCGATGTTCCTGCGCGAGGCAGGCACGGTCATCCTCGTGTGCTCGATCGCGCTGTGGGCCTTGCTCTACTTCCCGCGCGAGCTGCCGACGGGATCGCCAGACTACGCGGCGCTGATCGAACGCGCGCCGACCGCGGACGCCAAGCAGGCCCTCGACGCAGAGCGCTCTGCCCTGCAGCTCGCCAACAGCTACGGCGGCCGCCTCGGTCACGCGATCGAGCCGGCCATCGCGCCGCTCGGCTTCGACTGGAAGATCGGCGTCGGGATCGTCGGTGCGTTCGCGGCACGCGAGGTCTTCGTCTCGACGCTCGGCATCGTGTACTCGGTCGGCGCCGATGCGGACGAGGGATCGGCGCCGCTTCGCACCAAGCTGCGCACCGCGACCAAGGCTGACGGCACACGCGCCTATACGCCGCTCGTCGGGCTGTCGCTGATGATCTTCTTCGCGCTCGCCTGCCAGTGCATGAGCACGCTCGCGGTCGTCCGCCGCGAGACCGGTAGCCTGCGCTGGCCGCTGTTCCTGTTCGGCTACATGACGGCGCTCGCGTGGATCGTCAGCTTCTGCGTCTATCAGGGCGGCCGTGTTCTCGGCTTCGCTTGACCGAAGAACCTCAATCACTCCCGCGCGTTGGAGTTTTTTCGCGATCGTTGTCGATCCGCGACGACGCCATTCGACCCATGGGTGAAAGTCCAACCACGTCCACCAAGGAGAACGACCATGCAATACCTGCTGTTGATCTACGACAACGAAAAAGTCTGGGCCGATATGTCTCCCGAGGAGAGCGGCAAGCTGTTCGGCGAGTACATGCAGTTCTCGAAGGAGATCCGCGAGTCGGGTCACTTCATCGCCGGTGAGGCACTGCAGCAGGTGCACACCGCGACGACTGTCCGGAGCCGCAACGGCAAGACGACGACGACCGATGGTCCGTTCGCCGAGACGCGCGAGCAGCTCGGCGGCTTCTACATGATCAACGCGAAGGATCTCGACGAGGCCACGGCCATCGCGGCGCGGATCCCGAGCGCCAAGATCGGCTCGATCGAGGTCCGGCCGATCCAGGCGTTCGAGCAGCCCGCGGCGATGAAGTAGTGACCTGCTAGGCTCGGTCGCGTGCAGAGCGTCGCCGCGATCGAGACCGTGTTCCGTCAGGAGCGCGCGCGTGTCCTCGCGACCACGATCCGCGTCACGAACGGCGACTTCGACCTCGCCGAGGAGATCGTCCAGGAGGCGTTTGCCGCCGCACTGACGCGGTGGCCGACGGAGGGCACGCCGGCAGAGCCTCGCGCGTGGCTGATCTCGGTCGCGCGCAACAAGGCGATCGACACGATTCGCCGGCGGGTCAAGCTGCGCGCGATCGTCGCCGCCGAAGATCCGGTCGATACCGCGGACCCCGCCGAGCTGGTCGCGGTGCCCGACGATCGCCTGCGCCTGATCTTCACGTGCTGTCACCCGGCACTCGCCCCGGAGGCACAGGTCGCCCTTACCCTGCGAACGCTCGGTGGCCTGACGACCGAGGAGATCGCGCGCGCGTTTCTCAGCGCACCCGCGACGATGGCGCAGCGGCTCGTCCGTGCGAAGAGCAAGATCAAGGAGGCGCGGATCCCCTACGAGGTGCCGGAAGCCTCGCAGCTGGCGGAGCGTACCGACGCCGCGATGGCCGTCGTCTACCTCGTGTTCAACGAGGGCTACGCCGCGACGGCCGGCGACGCGTGGTTCCGCCGCGACCTGTGCAGCGAGGCGATCCGGCTCGGCCGCCTGCTGGTCGAGCTGACCGGAGACCCCGAAGCCAAGGGGCTGCTCGCGCTCATGCTGCTCCACGATTCACGTCGCGATGCCCGCACCGATGCGGCGGGCGATCTCGTGCTGCTCGAGGATCAAGATCACGCAAGCTGGGACCGGGCACAGATCGAGGAAGCGCTCGCGCTCGTTCCCGATGCGCTGCGCCCTGCCAACCGCCCCGGCCCCGGGCCCTACTCCTTGCAGGCCGCGATCGCGGCGCTGCATGCATCAGCGCCGCGCGCCGGCGAAACCGACTGGCCACAGATCGCGGCGCTGTTCGGTGAGCTCATGCGCCGCCATCCGTCCCCGGTGATCGCCCTCAATCACGCGGTGGCGATCGCGATGTGGCGCGGTCCGGCCGCGGCCTGCCGCTGATCGATGCGCTCAAAGACGAGCTCGTGGACTATCACCTGTGGCACGCCGCGCGCGCCGATCTGCTGCGCCGACTCGGCCGCACGAAGGAAGCCGCGACCGCATATCGCGCGGCGCTCGCTCGCGTCGGCTCCGAGCCCGAGCGCCGCTTCCTCGAGCGCCGCCTCGCAGCCCTGAACTAGGGACGCTCCCGACTTACGTGATCTATTTCGTCGAAGTCCTCGATATCACACGGTGGTCGAGGGACGCTCCCGATCTACGCTCGTTGTTGTCCGGTGCTCGGACAGAGTGCTCTACCCGAGCCCCCCTCACCTCTGTAGCAACCGCTAGATGTCGTAAGTCGGGAGCGTCCCCTCTGTCACCCTGAACTAGGGACGCTCCCAACTTACGCGATCTATTTCGTTGAAGTCCGCGACATCACACGGGGGTCGAGGGACGCTCCCGACTTACGCTCGTTGTGTCGCTCGGACAGCCTGGTCGACCACCGCTAGATGTCGTAAGTCGGGAGCGTCCCCTGTCGATGGCGTGTATTCGCCGGCTTGCGCGAAATAGATCGCGTAAGTT
>JACCQV010000298.1 GCA_013813945.1 Deltaproteobacteria bacterium
ATGTCATCCAGCAGGCCGCGATGCAGGCCGCGCCGATCGCGGTCGGTGCGGCGCTCGTGACGACCGCGGGGCAGCTGCCCGCGAAGAACGTCATCCACGTTCCGACGATGGAAGAGCCGGGCATGAAGATCGGCGCCGAGAACGTCCGCCGCGCCGCCCGCGCCGCGCTGATCGCCAGCGACCGCAACAACTTCAAGGTCATCGCGATGCCCGGCATCGGGACCGATCTCGGCGAGGTCCCGGTCGACGAGGCCGCACGTGCGATCGTCGAGGAGATCCGCGCGCATCGGCGCCCGTGTCCCGAGACCATCTATCTCGTCGACACCAACGAGTACATGGTCGCCGCGCTCGAAGAAGCACTGCGTAACGCGCAACAGAACCTGTGAAAAACGCTGATCCGGCGAGGCGGTTTGTCGCAGGCAGGTTGCCCCTAAGCGCGCGATCGCTCTCCAGAAATTCCGGGCCGCGTGCGTTGACCCTCCGAGGCTGCGCCATATACTGCGCTGGCTTTGCAGCTACAGGCATACATGCCAGCCGGGCTGGCGATCGCATTTGCCCTGGGGTTCTGCGGCCTGTTCACGGCGCTCGCCGTGCTGGTCGGCCCGAAGGCCACGAACCCCGACAAGCTCAAGCCGTTCGAATGCGGTAGCGAGCCGATCGGAACTCCGCGCGGCCGCTACTCGGTCCGCTTCTACCAGGTCGCGATCCTGTTCCTCGTGTTCGATATCGAGGCCGCGTTCATGTACCCGTGGGCGGTCCTCTACACGAAGCTGTCGCGCACCATGGGGCCGAACGGTCCGCAGGTCAGCGTGTTCGGCTTCGCCGAGATGCTGATCTTCGTCGCGATCCTCGTCGTCGCCCTCGCCTACGTGTGGAGAAAGAAGGCGATCGGATGGGAGTAGAGATCACCACGACTCGCCTCGAGGACGCTGCGAAGTGGGCGAAGGCGAGCATGGCCGACAAGGCCGTCAACTGGGGACGCAAGTTCTCGCTGTTCAGCTATCCGTTCGTCACCGCGTGCTGCGGCATGGAGTTCATGTCGGTCGCCGGTCCGAAGTACGACCTCGCGCGGTTCGGAGCAGAGTTCCCGCGGTTCTCGCCGCGCCAGAGTGATCTGCTGATGGTCGTCGGGACCGTGACCGAGAAGCAGGGCCCGGCGGTCAAGCGCGTGTTCGACCAGATGGCCGAGCCGAAGTGGGTCATCGCGTTCGGCGTGTGCGCGTCGACCGGCGGCTTCTACCAGAACTACTCGACGATGCCCGGGGTCGATCAGGTGATCCCCGTCGACGTCTACATCCCGGGATGCCCGCCGCGGCCGGAGCAAGTGCTCGACGCGATGATCATGCTGATGGATCGCATCCAGTCCGGTCGCGGTCACAGCCAGCTACGCGACAAGCGCGAGCAGCTGATCGCCGCACGCAACGACGAAGGGTAGTTGCTCATGGCGCAGAAAGTCCTCGACGCGCTCAAGTCTCACCACGCCGCGGCCATCGAGCACACGGAATCGCAGCACGGTGACGAGATTGTCTGGGTCAAGCGCGACCAGCTCGTCCCGGTCGCGACCTGGCTCAAGACCGATCCCGCGATGCTGTTCGACGCGCCCGTGTTCTGCACGTGCATCGATCGCCTCGACTGGCAGCCGCAGGGTGTCCCGCCGTCGATGCGATGGACGGAAGACAAGCCGCGGTTCGAGGTCGCGTACCAGCTGCGCTCGTCCAAGTACCGCTACCGGCTGCGCATCAAGATCGCGGTGCCCGAGAGCGATCCGCGCGTGCCGTCGCTCGCCGCGCTGTGGCCTGCGTTCGACTGGCAGGAGCGCGAGACCTTCGACATGTACGGGATCCGGTTCGACGGCCACCCGGACCTGCGCCGGATCTACATGTACGACGAGTTCGTCGGGTACCCGCTGCGCAAGGACTACCCGAAAGAGAAGCGGCAGCCGCTCGTGCGGCGCGACGACCTCCCGATGAATCCGATCAAGGTCGACAGGGCACACCCGGGAGACAAGTAGATGGCGGACGCTCAGACGCTCAAGCAGCTCGTCCTCGGCCGCAAGGAGGCGCAGGACCTCTCGGACACCGAGCACGATCTCCCGCCGGATCTGATGACGGTCAACATGGGCCCGTCGCATCCCGCGATGCACGGCACCGTGCGCATCGTGCTCACCGTCGACGGCGAGAAGGTCGTCAAGTCGGACGTCCAGCCAGGCTACCTCCACCGCTGCTTCGAGAAGGAGTCCGAGCACGCGACGTACACGCAGGTGTTCCCGTACACGGACCGCCTCAACTACGTCTCACCGATGATCAACAACTGCGGCTGGGCGATGGTCGCCGAGAAGCTGATGGGGCTCACCGGATCGATCCCGAAGCGCGCGGAGTACATCCGCGTGATCGTCAGCGAGATGTCGCGACTGACCGATCACCTGACGTGCGTCGGCGCATCGGCGATGGAGCTCGGCGCGTTCGGCCCGTTCCTGTTCTTCCTCAAGTGCCGCGAGTGGCTGTACGAGCTGCTCGAGAAGGTCTCCGGCGCGCGACTCACGCACACCTACGTGCGCGTCGGTGGCGTCGGCAAGGATCTGCCGGACAACTTCGCCGAGGATCTCATCCGTACGCTCGATCAGACCGCGAAGGTCATGATCGAGGTCGAGACGATGCTCAACGGCAACAAGATCTTCCGCGATCGCATGGCGGGCATCGGCGCGATGACGCGCGAGGATGCGATCGCCACCGGCTGCGTCGGTCCGATCGCGCGCGCGTGCGGCGTCGACTACGACGTGCGCAAGGACTACCCGTACTCGGTCTATCCCGAGGTCGAGTTCGACGTGCCGGTCGGCACCACCGGAGACTGCCTCGATCGCTACCTCGTGCGGCTCGAGGAGATGCGGCAGTCGATCTCGATCCTGCGCCAGTGCCTCAAGCAGATCCCGGACGGTCCGATCCTGGTCGACGACCCGCGCGTTGCGCTGCCGCCGAAAAAGGACACGTACAACACGATCGAGTCGATGATCCGCCACTTCAAGCACATCGTCGACGGCATCAAGGTGCCCGCCGGTGAGGCCTACGCCTTCCTCGAGGGCGGCAATGGCGAGCTCGGCTTCTTCGTCGTCGCGGATGGCACCGGTCGTCCGTACAAGGCGTACTGCCGGTCCCCGTCGTTCGTGCACCTGTCGACGGCGGGACAGCTGATCCACAACCATCTCATCGCGGACATCGTCCCGATCTTCGGCATGATCAACATGATCGGCGGGGAGTGCGACAAGTGAGTACGACCGAGAATCCCGTCGGAACTCCGCCAGCGCCATCGGGCGGTCTGCCGGCCACGCCCCCTGCTCCGCCCGCTCCGGCACCTGCCGCGAACACCGTCACGCTGACGATCGACGGCGAGTCCGTCACCGTGCCGAAGGGCACCAACGTCCTCGAGGCCGCGCGCACGCTCGG
>JACCQV010000300.1 GCA_013813945.1 Deltaproteobacteria bacterium
AGCCGACAGCGATCGCCTCGGCGAGCGCACGATCGCGTCGCGTGGCCTCGGCGACCCAGCGCGCGGCCGTCTCCGCCGCAGCGTGGCGTGTGCGTGCAGCGACCTTCGCCTGCTTGGCCAGGACGAGCCGCTCCTCGGTCGCGCGACGCGTCTCGTCGTCGAGCACCGGGATCGCGTGTGCCGCGAGCCGTCCCACATTCAGGTGGTTCTCGGCGACGGTCGCGCGCAGGTGAGCCTGCACGGACAGGCGCGAGTAGATCTCGGTCCCGGTCATCCGCTCGAGCAGCTCGCTGCGATCCTTACCGTCGGCGCGGAGAAACGCGGCGAACTCGCCCTGTGCGAGAAGCGCGGAGCGGCGGAACTGATCGAACGACAGACCGAGCCGCGCGTGAATCGCTTCGAGCGTCTCGGTCTTCGTGCCGCCGAGACGCTCGCCACCGTCGAGAGCGGTCAACGCGACCTGCTGTGCCTGGATCGTGCCGTCGGTCTGGCCGCGTGCGCGCCGCACCGACCAGCGCGCCCGGTAGCGGCGGCTGTCTCCGCTCTCGAAGTCGACCTCGGCCCACCCCGATGCCGCGCCACGGCGAAGGAGCGTCCGGACATCCTGCGCACCGAGGGCGCCCGGATCCTCTTCACCGCGGCCAACGATGACGCGGCTGTGATTGGTGAGCCGTGGCGTGCGATCGAACAGTGCGACGCACAGCGCATCGAGCAGCGTGCTCTTGCCCGCGCCGGTGTTCCCCACGATCGCGAACACCCCCGCCGCGCCGAGCGGACCGTGCTCGAGATCGATCTCGAACTCGCCCGCGAGGCTCGCGAGGTTGCAGCCGCGAATCGCCAGGATCCTCATGACGAGGTTCGCTTCGACGCGGCAGCAGGATCAGCGCCGTCTCCCGAGACCTCGGCGATCAGCCGCTCGAACCCCGCGCGCACCTCGGCGCTCGGCGCCTCCGCGTGCTTGCGCGACCACAGCCGCGAGAACACATCGCGCGGATCCAGCTCGGCCAGCCGGGTCGCCCCCTTGAGGAGGTCCGCGCGATCGGCGAGCGCCGCACCGTCACCGGTGTGCTCGACATGCAGGTACACGAGACGCGCGCGCTTGCCGTCGAGCGCGGTCTCGATCAAGGCGCGCAGCTTCGGTTCCGGCTTGTCGAGCGCGACCACGACCTCGAGGTACGGCCGCGCCGGGTCGTCGACGCCGGCGAGCCGCGGCAGCGCGTCGAGGACTGCGAGGACCTCACCGAGCGGCGCAGCACCCCGCTTCGGCACGCGGAGGATCTCCGTGGTCTGCGGAATCGGCAGCTGACGGATCTCGATGACCGCGCCGCCTGCGAAGTCGATCGCGACGATCTGGTGCTTGTAGCTAGCCTCGTCAAGTGCGAGCGCGATCGGCGCGCCCGCGTACCGGATCGTGTCGCGGCCCACGCGCTGCCCACGATGGATATGCCCGAGCGCAACATAGCTGATGTCGTCGGGGAACATCCGCAACGACGCCGACTCGACGCCACCGATCGAGACCCGACGCTCGCTCAGATACGCCGTGTCCGCGCCTGCGACGTAGAGATGGCCGGTCACGATCAGCGCCTGGTCCTCCGCGCGTCGCGCCCGCGCTGCCGCAACGACCTCTCCATAGATCGCGGTCAGTGGATCCTCGACATCCGCCGCCACATCGACGGGCCGCAAGAACGGCACCGCGGCCACGAGCCCGCGTCCGCCGGCGATCGGGATCAAGATCCGTTCGAGATCGAGCGTCCCCTGCTCCGTTCGGGGCAAGCCGCCGATCACGTGGACACCGAGCTGGCGCAGCACCGGCGACGCGGCACCGAGCCGAGCCGGAGAGTCGTGATTGCCAGCGATTGCGATGATGTCCATCGCCGGTCGTGCACGTCGTGCCGCGGCCAGCAGCTCGAACCACATGCGCTCGGCGCTCGCCGGCGGCGTGGCGCTGTCGAACACGTCGCCCGTGATCAGGAGCGCATCGGCTGCTTCGCGGACGCACGCCTCGACCAGCCAGATCAGAAACGCCTTGTGCTCGTGCTCACGCGTGACCTCACCCCGGAGCGTGTGTCCGAGGTGCCAGTCCGAGGTGTGGAGGATCCGCACCGTACGAGGATCGCAAAGGGGTCTGACCCCACTCCAGGAGCGATCTCTGACGAGTCCGTGACGCGCTACCGGTAGGGTCGGTCACACCGGCCGGGCTCCACAGCTGGGTTGACACCCATCGTTCGCACGCGCCTACTCGGGAGGTGAGGTACCTCATCTGGATCGGCATCCTGTCCGGCTGCGCCGTCAGCCCCGAGGCTCCCGAGAGCTCGGCGACGTTCAGCGGATCCATGGCGGTCCACTCCTCGCGGGCGACGCAGGGAGACACGTTTCATGGCGCGCCGTACCACCGGTGGACGATCACGCTGGGGACCGTCGACGGCTGCGGGGGCGATGACCAGGTCTCGGTCGAGATCAACACGGTCTCCGGCGTCACGGCGATCCCGATCGCAACGGTCCCGCTGCGCACCGACCTCAACTCCGTTGCGATGCTGCCCTCGGCGTACCTGACGTACAGCGCTGCGACCGTCTCCGGCGGCAGCATCACGATCGAGTCGTCGAACGGTGCGTTCGTCGTCGGTTCGTTCGCGGCGCAGACCTCGGTCGGTGAGCTGACCGCGACGTTTGGCGCCCCGGTCTGCAACTAGCTCGACGTCGGCTCGCCTTCGGGCTTGCCCTGGACCTCGCGGAGAAACGCTTCCTCGGTGGGGCTGAGCGGACGGCCCTTGAGGCGCTCGAGCTCGTCGCGAGACAGCCCGCCGAGCTTCTGACGGTGACGCGCCATCGTCACGTGCGCCCGCCCGATCGAGGCGAGCACATCTTCGAAGGTCTCGAACGTGACCGGCGATCGCTCGGGATGCGCGCGCACCAGCTCGGTGATCCGCGTCTGGTGGCGCTCGATCACTTCACTGATCGGCGTCTGGAGCGGCAGCCGCTCGACCTTGGCCTCGGGGGGTGGCTCGAGCCGATCGACGCCATGCGTGTTGCTGGTGACGAGGAACGTTCCCTGGATCTCGCTCACGAGCTCGATCACCCGCAGGTGACGCGGAAACAGCTGGACCAGCTGCAACATCGAGATGACGACGCCGCGAGGGTGCAGGTGATACGCGGATGCCCGGATCATTCCACCCGCATCGGAGAACAACCGGAGGAAGGTTCGGTTCTGCGGATAGATCCGGGACAGCGTCAGATCCTCGACGTCGGCGAGCCAGCGGTATTTGCGCTGCTCGAGCTCGCGCCGCACGCGATCGTAGAACTCCAGATCCGCCTCGGGAAATGCCGCGGGTGTGACGCGCACGAGCTCGTGCGGCTCGCCGTAGACCGCGTCGAGGCGCGCACGCAGCTGTGCGCCGCCGAAGCCGGTCGGCCTCCGCATACCGAGGGCGACGGCGACGACGAGCCAGAGGCCCATCATGAGGAAGAACACTTCCACGCGCGCATTGTGCCCCGAGGCGCCCTCACGCGCACGGTGTCGCAAGTAGTCATTGATGCCGGTCCCTGCGGTGCGTTAGACCCTGGCCTGCCCATGAACTGGCCGATCACCTGGGAGGACGTCGTCGCGGCGCGCGCGCGGATCGCACCGTATCTGTCAGCGACGCCGCTCCGCAGGTACGCAGCGCTCGACGAGGAAGTCGGCGCGCGCGTGCTGGTGAAACACGACAATCACCTACCCACCAACGCGTTCAAGGCACGCAACACGCTGTCGTTCATGACCGCCCTCCCGGCCGAACAACGCGCTCGCGGCGTGGTGGCTGCAACGCGCGGCAACCACGGCGCCGGCCTCGCCTGGGCGGGTACGCAGCTCGGGGTGCCGGTCGTGGTCTGTGTGCCGGTAGGTAACAACCCCGAGAAGAATGCCGCGATCCGCGGCCACGGCGCGGAGCTGATCGAGGCCGGCCGCGATTACGACGAGGCCGTCGAGGTCGCGCAGCGACTCGTACGCGAGCGCGGCCTCGTGCTCGCGCACTCGACGAATGACGCCCACGTGATCGCCGGCGCCGCGACGATGAGCGCGGAGATCTGCGAACAGGCGGAC
>JACCQV010000603.1 GCA_013813945.1 Deltaproteobacteria bacterium
TTGTCCTGGTCGTTGATCCAGGTGCACTTCTCGCCGGGGTTGCAGCCGCCCTGCGTGAGCGGGTTGCAGAACGACTCCATCGGACCGACGGTGTCCGGAGGCACGATGTCGACGTCTTTTCCTTTGCCCGACGGACAGGCCGCGAGGCCGGCGAGCAACGATACGATGGCGAGCTTGTGCATGCTCGTGTCATCGCATGCAGTATCCGAAAACGAAAACAGCCGGCACTGAGGCCGGCTGTCCAGGTGCAGAGGCGACAGCGCCTCAGCAGTTCGCGACTAGTTCATGTTGTGGCGAACGACCTCGAGAGCGAGGCCCTTCGGAACGCGCATGTCGGAGATCGCCGGGTTCACGACGGCCTTGTTGCCGATGAACATCGAGTTCGAGAACTTCTGGCAACCCCAGTCGGCCGCGTCCTCGTCCATCATGTCCGCCGTCAGGCGCGGCAGGTCGCGACAGTTCGGGAACGGGTCGTCGGCGACCATGTCCGCGTCCTTGGCGTACTTGAAGAACTCGACCGCCTGGCAGACGCCGAGCTTGTCGAGGTGCGGACCCGCGGCGAACTGCGCCGGGAGCTCGCCGGTGGCGGAGTCACGCACGTACGGCCAGATGAACTTGCACATCGAGCTGTCGCGCGAGCCCTTCTTCGTGATCGAGCAGATCGCGTCGCCAGCGGCCTTGACCGTCGTCGGCATCTTGCCAATCGCCGTCACGTCGCCGTCTTCACGCTGCACCGGCGTCAGGCCGCCGATCGTCGTGTTGTCGACCTCGAGCGCGGCGCAGTAGCCCGTGCACTTGGTCACCGTCGAGCCGGTCATCTCGTAGAAGAACGGGAGGAAGCCGGGCGCGCAGCCGTTGAGGTACGGGTTACCGGCCGCGTTCGTGCGGGGCGCCATACGATCCGTGAGCGTGTAGACCGACATGCCGGCCGGCGCGCACGAGTAGTCGTCGTAGCCGTAGCAGCCCTTGGTGGGCATGGTCGCCATCGTCGAGCCGCATGCTGCGGTGACGGCGCCGACCTTGAGGTCCTGGGTCAGCGGATCGCAGGCCGGGTCACAGACGCCAGCGACTGCCGTGCCGCCGGTCTCGAAGAAGTCTGCGTAGCGCGTGCACGAGTGGTTCTGATCGCAGGTCGGCGTGCCGCCGGCCTGATCACAGATCTGCTTGCACTCGCCGGAGAGACAGACCGAGCCCTTGACACAGGTGTCGTAGCCCATCGGGCCCGCGGGGCCCTCGGTGCAAGCGCTACCAATGGCGATGCCAGTCGCGCCCGGATCGGGTGCGCAACCAACGTGACCGATCGGCGGGTTGTCCTGGTCGTTGATCCAGGTGCACTTCTCGCCGGGGTTGCAGCCGCCCTGCGTCAGCGGGTTGCAGGTCGTCATTGCGTCGACCATCGGGGCATCAACGAGCATGACGTCGTTGTTCTTGCCACCACTACACGCAGCAAGCCCAGCGAACAGGGCTCCCAAAGCTAGCTTCTTCATACGCTCGACTCCTGCTCTTCCGTGGAAGTACGTGCCGCTGGGAATGCCCCAAGAACTACGGCGGTTCAAAAATGCTCGCGGACCCTACTGATGTTGCTCCTGGGGGTCAAGCCCATTTCGTCGGCTGCTCCAAGGCCCAACACCGGGGCTCGAGCACTAGAACTCCGACGAGGATTCGCGACGATGATGTCGATCACATCAGGGTCGATCGCGGCCTAACACCCTCTACTCGGTTGAGGTGTGCGGTCGCACCGAGGCTCGCTCAGTCCGAGACGGTTACCGATCCCGGAGGGAGTGACCCAGGGTCCGGGCCCCGGGTCGCAGCGACGGCGATCCCCGTCACACCCGCTGCGACGACTGCGACGCCCGCGTAGACGTACCACCGCGTGTACCAGGCTCGGGTTCCGCCCTCGGCGGAGCCCGCCGTGAGTGCGATCTCGAGCGGCGCATCGGGCGAAGCGATCCGCGCGACCGCGCCACCGCCGGCATCACGCGCCTCGACGTAGTACTCGAGGACGTACGGCTTGCTCGAGGGCTCGACGGCGATCCGGGCACGCCATCGCGCATCTCCACGCGGCGACGCAGTGAACGATCGATAGCCGAGCTCGCCGCGCCGCCGGGTCGCGATCACGAGCTCGAACACGCGCTCACCGCCTCGCGTCGCGCGCGTCTCGATCTCGATCATGCGACCCGCGCTACCCGCGGTCGGAGCCGCATGCTCGAGATCGGCGCCAGCGGCTGGATCGAACCCGGGGATCAACTGCTTCTTCATCGCATCGAAGAACGCGCGGATCTTGGGCGACCCCGTGGTGTCGCGGAGCTGATAGCCGGGATCGATATCGAGGATCCGCTCGAACGTCGCGCGTGCGGCGCCCTCGTCGTTGCGGATGAAGTGCGCGAGTGCGATCAGCTCGAGTGCGCGCAAGCGCTGGGCGCGGGTTGCGCGGGCGTCCCGGGTCACCGGCGACAGCGCCTGGATCGCGCCCGCGTACTCCTGCTCCTCGTACAGCTTCTGGCCGCGCGCGAGATAGGTCTCGATCGCGGCCGGTCCGACGTCCGCGCGAGCGAACGAAGCGAACACGAGGATCCATGCGATCAGCGCGCGAGCCACGTGACTCCGGTCGCGCCCGCGAGGAGCGCATCGAGATCGCCATCGTCATCGATATCCGCCAGCACGACGTCGGATGCCGGCGGAGCCTCGCCATCTGCGATGAGGATGCCGTCTGCCGTGCCGCGCAAGGCGGGTCCACCGGCGACACTCGCGACGACGGCGTCGGGCTCGCACCCCGCATCCCAGCCGCCGACCGCGATCGCACTCGTGATCGGGGCAGGCTGCGGCAAGCGCACGAACGATTGATCTTCGAGCGCGCCGTCGCGATCGACGTAGAGCCGCAGCGGTGCGTTGCGGACGCTCACCGCGAGATCGGGATCGAAGTCGCCGTCGGCATCCGCGAGCACGAGGCGCACGACGTCGAGCGGCACCGGTGGGACCGCCGCGTCTGCCGGGTTGAACAGGCCCGTGCTGCCGAGCCACGCACGCAGCGGCCCCGGCGCCTGGCCGACGACGAGATCCGCATGGCCATCTCCGTCGAGATCGCCGAGGGCGATCGCGCTGACCGCTGTCACGCGACCGGGCATCACGATCGCGCCATCCTTGCGCGCGAAGTTGCCTGCCCCGTCATTGAGCCACAGCGTGATCTGGGCGCCGCCTCCGGTGACGAGATCGAGATCGCCGTCATGCTCGACGTCCGCGGCCGCGACGGCCGCGATCGACGAGCTCCCGAGCGCGCCGAGCTCTGTGAAGGTCACGCCGTCGCGGCGCCACAGCACGGGAGCCGCGCCTGCGGTCGCGAGCACGAGATCGTCGTCGCAGTCGCCGTCGAGATCGAATGCGAGGATCGCAACCACGGTGCCGGCGGCGGCTGGCGGCGCCGGTAGTGCGACGAGCGAGCCGCTGCGCGCATCGAGGACATCGACGGTCGCGCCGGCGGCGACGATCAGGGTACCGCCCGCGCCGTGAGATGCGGCGAGC
>JACCQV010000613.1 GCA_013813945.1 Deltaproteobacteria bacterium
CTGTCCTGGCGCAGGTACGACAGGTACGGCGCGACGAGGCCGACGCTACGTGCACCGAGATCCCGCGCGGTGCCGGCGAGAAACGCGATCAGCAGGAACCGGTTACCCGGCCCAACATGGAGGAGCCGGGATTCACTCCCGGCTCCGGGATGGTGCAGACTGCCGACGATGACGACGTCGCTGCCCTTCACATCGCCGTCGATCCGGACATACAGCTCGCCGTCCGGGAACTGCCGGACCTCGGGAACGAGCAGCGTGGCTCCGAGCCGCGCAGCAAGCTCATGCGCCTGCTTGTCGCTCCCTGGGACCGCGATGACCACCGTCACCCGGCCATGCTAGCAGACCCGCCGAGTCGGTCGTGGTCAGCGCCGCCGGAAGTAACCATCCGCGATGTACTCGGTGAATTGCTCGCTCTCGAGGACGTCGCCCCGTGCGATCAGCTCGGGAGCCCACTCACCGCTGCCGATCGTCAGCACGTCGTGGCCATCCCGCTGCGACCACGTACAGGTCGCCGGCTTGCTCTCCCAGCGATCGAACCAGTCCTGCCAGGTCGTACACACCCCGTGCTCGTCGAGGATGTGGACCCCAGCATTGCGACCTTCGGAGCACACGACCGCCGCCTTGCCTTTGCGGTAGCCCGCGGCTCCCCGCCCGACGCGCATCGTGCCGCCTGTCATGACGAACTGGGCGCCGTGATAGGCGGTCCCGCCGTTGAAGTTGCCCCCCACGGTGATCGGCTGCTTGAGCTGCACCGCACAGGGCGCGATCACCGCGAACCGGAGCTTGTACTCGCGCGGGCCATCCGAGGCCGTCGCCGAATCGCCGTGGATGTCGAGTGCGATCGGCTCCCTGGGTGGCTGGTCGCCGGCGGCCAGTGACAGCGTCAGGCGGGTCGCCCAGGTGCCCTGCCACGCCGACTCGGCGCCCGCGGGCATCCACGCATCAAACGTCGCGGGCCGCCGCGTGGTGAGGTTGTCCGCGGCGCCCTTGCGGTCGCACGCCCCGAACACGGCGGCGCTCAGCCCGCAGACCAGAACGAGCTTCATCGAGTGTGGCATCCGTGCAGCGGTCCGGACGGACGCCGCTACCAGGAGTCGCATCCCGCACGCGGACGCGAGCTACAGCGCCTTGAGCGGCGTCACGCGGAGCAGCACCGGGATCACGCTCTTGCTGGTCACGATGCGCATGTGCTCGTACTGCGAGCGAATGTAGAGCAGCTTCGCGCCGCGCTCCCGCTTCGAGAATCCACCGACGTCCTTCGGCATCTTCTCGCGCGCAACCGCGAACTTGTACTTGTTGACGAACGCACGCGAACCCTGCTCCGTGCTCGCGCTGACGACGATCAGCTTGTGATCGTCCGCGCGCTTGCCGCTGTTGATGAAGTCGTCGAACGCGCGCTCACCGGCGTACATCGCATCGAGCAGGATGATCTGGTCGACGGCGCGGTGATCGACCCACTGCATCACCGTGCGGAATGCACCGGAGTGGCCCATCACGATGATCGGGCCATCGGGCAGCTTGATGTTCGCGCGGGTGACGGCGCGACGGAGATCGGTCAGCGCAGGCCACTGCACCTGCTCGTCGTTCGAGGACGGCGCGTCGGGCACGATGAACAGCGCGTTCTGGCGGCTCGCGCGGAACTGGCGAGCGAGCTCGTGGTCGCGCCAGGCGCCGTCGGCATCGGTCCAGTACCCGTGGACGTAGACCACGGTGCCTGCGGTCGCGCGGTCGTAGTCGGCCGGCACCCAGACGTGGACGGCGCCCTGCGCGGTCTTGATCCGCCAGTGCTTGCCGCCAGCGACGGTGTCTTCTTTCTTCTCGAGCCGGCTGTCCCCGTCGTCCTTGATCCGGGGCCGCGAGGGCGTCGTGCTCAGGCGGGCTCGGGTCGAGGTCACGGGCGCGGTCACGGGTGTCGGTGCCGGTGCCGGCGAGGTGACCGGCGCTGGCGCCGGGGAGGTCACGGGCACGGGTGCCGGCGTCGCATTCTCACCGGCGGCGCCCGGCTCGTCGATCGGGCTCGTCACGCTCGGAGTCGTCGCGCTCGAGGTCGTCTCCATCGGCATCGGATCGTCGGCGTGTGCGACGGAGACGAACGCGAGGGCGGCGACCGAGAAGAGCGCGAGCGAGGACTTCATTTCTTGGGCTCCGCGGGCTGGGTGATCATCAGGTGCAGGTGCTTCTCGAAGTCGGGATAGCCATACCTGAAGCCCAGCTTGCGCCGGGGCTGCGAGGCCCACAATTTGACCATCGCCTCGCTCGTCGACGGGTCGGCGTCCTCGAGGAACGCGCCCGTGAAGGTCCCGTAGGTGATCTGCGTGAAGCCCGCCTTCTTCGCGAACCGGGGCGGGATCCCGGTCGAGTCCGAGGCCATCCACGCCATGTTCGCGAGCAGGTAGTCGCGGATCCCGGAGAACGCGCCGTTCCACAGGAGGTAGCTCGCGGCCTTCGTGATCACGCTGACCTTGCCCTTGGCGAGGAGGTGCTTCTCGAGGGCCGAGCCCGTGAACGCGTTGTTCGCGAGGTTCCACGCCAGGTGGCGATGGACGATCACCGGCGCGCTCGGATCGCCCGGCTTGCGGAACGAGAGCTCCATGTTCGTGAACGCCTCGGAGAAGTCGGTATCGACCCAGCCGCCCTTCTTCTTCTTCGCCTTCTTGGCCGCCAGTGCCTCGACCTCGCTCCGGGTCAGGTAGTGCAGCTTGCCGTCGGGCTCGAGGGTGAAGAACCGCAGTGCGACCGGCTCGTAGCCATGGGCCGTCATCCCGGTGATGTGGAACGACAGCTGGCCGGGAATCCCTCCGCGCTCGAGCTTGCGCATGTTCTCGCTCGTCGAATCGTTGAGCGAGAGCAGGCCCGCCGAGGCCGCGCGGAACGCTGCCAGGGCGTTGCGCAGCTGGGCCTTGTTCAGCATCGCGAGCCGGGTGGGATCCCCCGCATGCTCGAGCGAGACCGTCGTGACCTCGCGGGCGTCGGGATAGGTC
>JACCQV010000630.1 GCA_013813945.1 Deltaproteobacteria bacterium
CTCCCAAGCCTGCGCCGAAGCCGGCCGCGATCGCGAAGACGCCGAAGCCTGCACCGAAGCCGGCCGCAGTCGTGAAGACCCCCAAGCCTGCGCCGAAGCCAGCCGCGGATCCGTTGCCGAAGCCGAAGTGGAATCCCAACTCTCTCTTCCCGAACAAGAAGTGACCATGCCCCGCTCCACTCACGCTGCATTGTTCGCGCTCGTGCTCTGCGCACCGCTCCTCGCGCATGCTGATCCCAAGGCCGACGCCGAGGCTCACATGGAGAAGGGCATGGAGGCGTACGGGAGGAACAACTTCAAGCTCGCGGCGCAGGAGCTCCAGGCCGCGTACGCGCTCGATCCGAATCCGGATCTGCTCTACGCGATCGGTCAGGTCTACTCGAAGCTCGAGCGCTGCCGCGAAGCGGTCACGTATTACGAACGCTACCTGGCGACCAACCCGCCCGCGCAGGCGACCGCGGACACCAAGGAAGCGATCAAGAACTGCAATACGCCGGGACCCGCGCCGAAACCGGTCGAACCGCCGCCACCGACACCGACACCGCCGCCCACTCCGCCGCCAACGCCGCCGCCACCCCCGCCGCGGTCGACCCCGTTCGTGGACGGTAAGGGCGAGCCGGCAGCCAGCACGGTCGCGACGACGACGCCGCCGAGCGCCTGGTACAAGGATCCCGTCGGTGGTGCGCTCGTCGTCGGAGGTGTTGCGACGACCGTGGTCGGGTTGGTCCTCTACAGCGGCGCGCTCTCGAATCTCGATGACGCGGAGAAGGCGCCCAGCCTCGCCGAGTACGACGAGCTCGTCGATCGCGCGAAGTCACGCAGAACGGTCTCTGCGGTCCTCATCGGCGGCGGTGTGGTGCTGATCGGAGTCGGGGTCGCGCGCTACGTACTCAAGATGGATCGGGACGCGCACGAGACGCAGCGTGTTGGCCTGCTGCCTGTCGATCGCGGTGGGCTCGTGACCTTTGGAGGGAGCTTCTGATGCGCACGTCCTGGTTGATCGCCGTCAGTTTTGCGCTTGCTGGAACTGCGTGTCTGCGTGGCACCGAGTATCGCTGCTCGTCGAACACGGAGTGCGGCACCGGAGGAACCTGCGAGTCCGTCGGGTTCTGCAGCTTTCCCGACGGCACCTGCATGAGTGGCGAGCGGTTCGGCGATTCTGCAGGCGCGCTGGCGAACCAGTGCACCGGGATGGTGACCGGCGACGGCGGGCCTATCGACAGCCCGATCGACAGCCCGATCGACAGCGCGATCGACGCCGCGATCGACGCGCCGCCGGCGGGATGCCCGGGCAACTACGCCGCGATCGCGGGCGGGCAGGGGACCCACGTGTACCGGCTGCTCGCGGCCGGGAACGGCGAGTCACTCCACACCATGTGCGTCGCCACGACAACGAGCGCGTACCTGGCGATCCCGGATGATCTCGTCGAGCTCCAGGCACTCGCAACGCTGTCAGGACAGGCGCGGTTCTGGGTTGGCATCACCGACAAGGTCAACGAGGGGACCTTCCTGACCGTGAAGGGCCAGGTCCCGACATTCCTGCCGTGGCAAGGCGGAGCGCCGACGGGTGGGAACCAGGAGGACTGTGTCGAGGGCGTCACGGCAACGTCGGAGCTCTTCAACGAGCGCTGCAATCAGAACCGCGTTGGCATCTGCGAATGTGAGCCGTGACCGAGACAGTCCGTTCCGCCGCGCGCAGCGCCGCAACGGTCCATCTCTGATCGGCGTCTGGTGAAGGAGGACAAGCGCGATGCGCACCTGCGGTCGCCTGACTTCTTCGACGTCGAGAAGTTCCCGACGCTGACGTTCAAGAGCACGCAAGTCGAGAAGCGCGGTGACGAGGAGCTCGCGATCACGGGTGACCTGACACTGCATGGTGTGACGAAGTCCGTCACGCTCGCCGTCGAGCTTGGCGGCCAGGTCAAGGATCCCTGGGGCGGTATCCGCACCGGGTTCTCGGCCAGGACATCGATCAATCGCAAGGACTTCGGCCTCGGCTGGAACTCGGTGCTCGAGACCGGCGGTGTGCTGGTCGGTGAGAAGGTCGAGATCACCCTCGAGATCGAAGCCATCCAGGCTGCTGCGGCCCAGGCCGCCTGAGAGCACGTTGATCTAGCTCGACGTCGGAACCGGCCACCCCTGCTCGCCGAGGAGCGGAACAAACCGCACGTCGCCGAGGTCTTCCTCGACGTACTGATGATGACCCTCCCGGGTGATCCGAACGAGCCGCTGTTGCTCGGACGGCCCCGTCGGCACCACCAGACGTCCGCCGATCGTCAGCTGCTCGAGGAGAGCCGGCGGTGGACGCGGAGCGCCGGCCGCGACCGCGATCGCCTCGTACGGCGCGTTGGACGGCCAGCCCAGGGTTCCATCGCCGTGATGGACGTAGACGTTGTGAAACCCGAGCTCGACGAGCCGGATGGCAGCCGTGCGAGCGAGCTCCTCGATCCTCTCGACGGTGTGGACCTCGCGTGCGAGCTGACCCAGGACCGCAGCGGCGTAGCCAGAGCCCGTACCGATCTCGAGAACGCGCTCGTGACCGGTGAGAGCGAGAGCCTGCGCCGTGATCGCGACGACGTACGGCTGCGAGATCGTCTGGCCGCTTCCGATCGGCAGCGGCACATCGTCGTATGCACGCTCCAGCAGCGGGTCAGGCACGAACCGCTCGCGCGGTACCGTCGCGAACGCGGCGAGAACCTGCGGATCGTTGATGTCGCGGCGCCGGAGATGATCCGCGACCATGCGCTGTCGCCGCGCATCTGGCGTCGTCATGAGCCTCGCCATGCGTTCACCATGATCGCTCCTCCCGCCGCTCGCAACGCGCGCCGACGCTCACCCGCCGAACCTCCGCGCGACGAGAATGCCGAGCAGTCCCGCGACGAGGCACGCGACCAACGTGAGGACGACGTTCGCCAGCGCACGCATCGTCTGACCGGTGAACGCGAGCTGCGTCGTCTCGTAGTTGAACGATGAGTACGTGGTGAGGCCGCCAAGGAAGCCGGTCGTCAGCGCGAGACGCAGGTTCGGCGAGAAGTCCGCGAGTCGGATCGACAGCTCGATGACGAGAGCGATCAGGAACGAGCCGACAATGTTCACGATCAGGGTGCCGTAGGGCAGCCTGGTCCCAAACCGCTCCGCAGCCCACAGGCCCACGAGGTAGCGGGCGCCGCAGCCGAGGGCTCCTGCACCACAGACGATCAAGAACCGGGTCACACGCGCAGCTTACGCCGCGTTACGGCCGGATTTCTCATCCTCGTGCCGCCGAACCGTCAGCACCGGGCACGCAGCGGAGCGCACGACGCTCTCGGTGACGCTGCCCAGGAGTGCACGCGTGAAGCCGCGCCGACCGTGCGTGCCCATGACGATCAGGTCGACACCGAGCTCCTTCGCGGTCTGCAGGATCAGATCGCGCGCGTCGCCGGTCTTGAGAACGACCTCGCCGGAGCAACCCTTCTGCGCGGCGAGCTTCTCGAGCGCCGCCTGGTTGTCGGCGATCATGGAGTCGATCATCGTGCTTGTCAGCGCCATCCCGAGCTCGGGTACGCCGAGCACGGGAATCCCGATCACGTTCAGCAGATGAACTCTTGCCCCGAGAGTGCGCGCGAGCTCGCATGCGTAGTCGAGGGCGTGGTCGGCCCCTTCACTGAGGTCCGTCGGTACCAGGATGTTCTTGGGCAGCATGACGAGCTCCTTTGGCCCGTGACGCTTCACGAACCGCGCCACCCGCCCACGGGGGACCCCAGGGAATCGACTGCGCGGACACGCCCACCGAGACAGGCGAGCACGCAGCTCGGGATTTCCGGTAGAACTCGACGGCAGCAATGCGGCTGACGCGCAAGTTCATCGTGGCACTCGTGATCGGCGTGGCGCTGGTCGCGTTGATCCAGGGCTACCTGGACTATCAGCGCGAGCGCGACGTGTTCGATCGCCAGATGCGCGGTGAGGCGGCTGCCCTCGGGCGTGCCCTCGCGCGCGGCGTTGCGCACGTCTGGCAGCGCGACGGTGAGCCGGCAGCGCGCGCCTTCCTCGAGACCGCGACCAGCAAGCGTGAAAATCTCCAGGCGCGCTGGGTCTGGCTCGATGCGAAGGGGCAGGATGCGCCGCGGGCGAGCCTCGACGAGCTCGCTCCCATGGCGCAAGACCACGTCGTCACGCTGCGCGATAGCAGCCGGCGGATTCTGCTGACGTACATTCCGGTGCAGGTGCCCGAAGCGCGGCTCGGTGGCCTCGAGATCGCGCAGTCCCTCGAGCAACTCGATAGCTACATCCGCGGTTCGTTGCAGAGCGAGCTCCTGGGAGCGATCGGTGCCGTCGTGATCGCCGGCGTTCTCGCGCTCGCACTCGGCGTCGTGTTCATCGGTCGGCCGATCAACCGACTCGCCGCGAAGGCCCGGCGGGTGGGGACCGGGGACTTGACCGGACCACTCGACCTCGGCCAGCGCGACGAGCTCGGTGAGCTCGCGAAGGAGATCAACCTGATGTGTGAACGGCTCGCCGAGGAGAGCCGCGCGCGCGAGCAGGCAACCGAGCAGCTCCGTCATGCCGATCGGCTGACCACCGTCGGAAAGCTCGCCTCGGGCCTCGCGCACGAGCTCGGAACACCACTCAACGTCGTTGGTGGCCGCGCGAAGCTGATCGCCGATCGCGAGGTCGAAGGCGAAGAGGTGATCGACTCGGCGCGGATCGTGGTCGAGCAAGCAGAGCGCATGACAGCGCTGATCCGTCAGCTGCTCGACTTCGCTCGTCCGCGCGAGCTGCACATGGCGATGCTCAACGTGACGACGCTCGGCAAGCGCGTGTGCGAGCTCGTGGCGACGATCGCGCGCAAGGCCAATGTCACACTCGTGCCACCTGCGGCCGACGACACCTTGCGCGTCGAGGCAGATGATGGCCAGCTGACCCAGGTGCTGACCAACCTCGTCGTCAACGCGATCCAGGCGACCCCTGCACATGGGACCGTGAGTCTTGCGGTGCGGCGGGTCGAGCAGGTGGCGCCCCCGTACGTCGGAGGAGATGATCAGACGTGGATGGCAATCGACGTGCGCGACACCGGCGCCGGACTTGACGAGATCACTCGCGCCCGCATGTTCGAGCCGTTCTACACGACGAAGGAGGTCGGTGACGGTACGGGCCTTGGCCTGTCCGTCAGCTGGGGGCTCGTACGCGAGCACGGCGGCTGGATCGACGCGCAGTCGACGACGCCCGGTGCCGGCTCGACGTTCACCGTCTACTTGCCGACGCGAGGCACCGCGTGACGAAGCTGTTCGTGATCGACGACGAGCGCGAGATGGTCGATCTGATCGCGGTCGGGCTCAAGAAGCGTGGCTTCTCGATCACGACCTTCACGTCGGGCGCCGAAGCACTGGCCGCGATCCCGACCAGCGATGTCGACGTGATCATCACGGACCTCAACATGAAGGGGGTCACGGGTCTCGAGCTGTGTCAGCGCGTGATGCTCGATCGTCCCGACATCCCGGTGCTCGTGCTGACTGCGTTCGGCAGCTTCGAGACCGCGGTCGGTGCGATCCGTGTGGGCGCGTACGACTTCGTGACCAAGCCTGTCGAGATCGAAACCCTCGCGATCGCGGTGCGACGTGCCGCCGAGCATCGCGCATTGCGCGGTCAGCTCGCGCGCCTCGAGGAGGTCGTGGCGAACACACGCGGACGCGGCGATCTGATCGGCGCGAGCCCGGCGATGCAGCAGATCTACCAGCTCATCGACCAGGTCAGCGCGACGGACGCGACGGTGCTGATCACCGGAGAGAGCGGGACGGGAAAGAAGGTCGTCGCACGCGCGATCCACGAGCGCTCGCGCCGCAAGGAAGGCCCGTTCGTGGCGCTCAACTGCGCGGCGGTGCCCGAGCAGTTGCTCGAGAGCGAGCTGTTTGGCCACTCCAAGGGTGCGTTCACGGACGCCAAGCAGAACCGGCTGGGCCTGTTCCAGCAGGCCAGCGGCGGCACGTTGTTTCTCGACGAAGTCGGCGACCTGGCACTGACGACCCAACCCAAGATCCTGCGTGCGCTGCAGGAGCGCAAGGTTCGCCCGATCGGTGCCGAGGCGGAGATCGCGACCGACGTTCGCCTGGTGACGGCGACCCATCGAGACCTCGAGGAGATGGTCGAGGACAAGCGGTTCCGCGAGGACCTGTACTACCGCATCAACGTCATCCACATCCCGCTGCCACCGCTACGCACGCGGGGCGGTGACGTACTGCTCCTTGCGCAACACATGCTGCGCCACTACGCGACCGTGCTCGACAAGAAGATCGTCGGTCTATCGGCGGCCGCGGCGGAGCGCATGCTCGCGTACGAGTGGCCGGGCAACGTGCGCGAGCTCGGCAACTGCATCGAGCGCGCGGTCGCACTCGCCCACTTCGAGGACATCCAGGTCGAGGATCTGCCGGAGAAGATTCGCATGCAGCAGACCCGGCGCTCGACAGCGATGTCGGGATCGAGTCTTCCGGAGCTGCTCTCGCTCGAAGAGGTCGAGCGCCGCCACGTGCTGCGGGTGCTCGAGGCCTGTAGGGGCAACCGCACGGACGCTGCCAAGATCCTCGATCTCGACCGTAAGACGCTCTATCGCAAGCTCTTGCGATGGGGCGTCAGCGACGACTGATGACGCCGCGCGGTCATCAGACCCGCGGCATTTTCATTTTTCGGCACGATTGTGGTCTAACGGGGTGTGGCTCGCGAAGTGTTGATCGTCGATCGGTTCGCACCGGAAGCGGCGAAGCTGCGCTCGACGTTCGATGCGCGGTTCGCCAATCCGCGGGGCACCGGAGCGGACCGTTTCCTGTGGGACTACTGGCACGTCCCCGGTCAGTACACGGCGCTGCGCACGCCGGCGTGGACCTACTTCCCGCGTGCGATCTACCGGCCATTTCACGAGCGCCTCGTGCAGTGGGGACGCGAGACGCTCGGGTGTCACGACATCTCGCCGCCGTGGCTCTCGCTGTACGTCGAGGGTTGTCGGCAAGAGCTTCATGCGGATCTGCCGCACGGCCCGTGGGCGTTCGTGTTCTCGCTGACCAACTGGCGCACGCGGACATTCCGCGGCGGCGAGACCTTGCTGGTCCGCGACGAGATCCTCGACTTCTGGCACGACTTCGCCTCGGTGCGCGGCGTCGAGGAGCGCGAGCTGATCCGCACGGTCGAGCCCAAGCTCAATCGACTGACCGTGTTCGACCCACGGATCCCTCACGGGGTGCGCACCGTGACCGGGACCCACGATCCGCGCGAGGGACGACTCGTGATCCATGGCTGGTTCGTGCAGCCGCGACCCTTCGTGCGCGGACCGCTGGCCACCCGGGCGTTGACGGCACGCATCGGTGAGCTGACGGATCGGCTGGGTGGCTGGCTCGGCGATCTGCCGATCGCGGGTCTCTACAGTGTCGCGTTCGACATCGATCGCCGTGGCGTGGTGCGCAACGTGGCGGCATTGTCGGATACGACCCGTGTGCCCCGCTCCGCCGAGCGTGCGCGGACCCAGCTCGTCCGCAAGATCCGCGAGGACATCGCAGCCTGGCGGTTCGGAGCCCAGCGGCTACCGAGTCGAGTCACGCTGCCGCTCGTGTTCGAGCGCGAGTAACACTGTTGCCGCACCATGGGGTTGTGGCGGCGGCCCGACGAACCTAGCTTCTCGCCCATGGAGATCAAGGTTGTTCGGGCCAGCGAGCGAGGCCATGCGGACCATGGCTGGCTCGAGAGCTATCACACGTTCTCGTTCGCCGATTACTACAATCCGGCAGCCATGGGCTTCCGCGCCCTGCGCGTGATCAACGAGGATCGGGTGGAGGCGGGACACGGGTTTCCTCCGCACGGTCATCGCGATATGGAGATCATCAGCTACGTGCTCGATGGTGCGCTGTCCCACAAGGACAACATGGGTACGGGCTCGGTCATCAAGCCCGGTGACGTGCAGCGGATGTCCGCTGGCACCGGTGTCCAGCACAGCGAGATGAACGCATCGAAGACCGCTGGCGTGCACTTCCTCCAGATCTGGATCGTGCCGGATCGCAGCGGGCACAAGCCCAGCTACGAACAGAAGGCTTTCTCGGTCACGGAGCGCCAGGGTAGGTTGCGCCTCGTCGCGTCTCCCGATGGACGGGAGGGCTCGTTGTCGATCCATCAGGATGCGACGATCGCCGCGGGGCTGTTTGCATCAGGCGAATCGGCGACGCATGTTCTCGCGCCGCAGCGCCATGCATGGGTGCAGGTCGCGCGTGGCGGCATCGAGATCGCCGGCCAGAAGCTGGCGGCCGGGGATGCGCTCGCCGCCACAGGTCCGGGCGAGCTGACGATCCAGGGAACCGAGGACGCGGAGATCCTCGTGTTCGATCTCGCCTGAACGGCGAACGCTCGGCGAGCGCTCAGCTCTCGAAAGACTTGCCGCGTCGTGACTGCCAGCGATCCAGCCCCCACGTGAGCATCGTCGCGCCGGCGAGGGCCAGGAGCAGATACGTCTTCCAGTCCTCTTGCCCGAGCAGCGGAGTCTTGCGGTAGCACCCTTGCACCGCGGTCGTGAGCTGGGTCCCGAAGCCCTGGCTCTGCTCGACCCGATTCACGTCGGTCTTCGACGGATTCAGCGTCGGATCTGCTTCGCTCAGCGGCGTGTCGCGGAACGCGTACCACGAGCACTTCACGACCGGCGCCATCAGCCAGAGGAACATGATCACGGTGCCGAGCAGGCACCATCGGCTCATGCTTCGCCAGTCAGTGCCGTAATTCCTGGTCACGTTCTGAGTCTACTGTGTCCGGAACACCGGCGGTGAGACTACTCGCAGTACCTCGAACAGAATCTCGGTGAGCAGGTCCCGGATCTCGGCGCGAGAGAGCCGCGGGTTGACGCACCAGTCGATGGTGGTGAACTCGACAAAGCCGATCCAGCCGCGCACGGAGATCTCGAACTTCGGGTTGCCGATCAGCAGTGGTGCGAACGGTGAGTCCACGACAAACGTGTCGAACATCCGGCGGCGGACCCCCTCGATGACCTCCGCGACCTCGGGATCGCTGCCGATTCCGCCGCGCATCAAGGAGATGAATGCGGCGCGGTGACGCGTGATGTGCTCGAGATAGGCGTCGAGTCCGGCCCGTGCGCGCTCGATCGGTGCGAGGTCAGCCGGGATGCTGGTGACCGCAACCACGAGCTCCGCCGCGATCGCAGAGAGGCCGGCGACGTAGAGAACGCGCTTGGTCGGAAAGTAGTGATAGAGCAGGCCCTTCGAGATCTTGGCGTCGCGCGCGAGATCGTCGATCGAGACGTCGTCGTACGCGCGCGCCGAGAACGCGGTGCGCGCCAGGGCGAGGAGCTGCGCGCGGCGCTGGTCATTCTCGAGCCGCACGCGTCGCTTGGCGACACGACGCACCGGACGACGAGGAGGCACGTACCCATGATAGCGGAATCGTTGCGCGCTTTGTGGGCTATTGACTTCAGGTCAATACGGGAACAGGCTGTGAGCATGGCCGAAGCGATCGTGGTTCGCGATCTCGATGTCGACTTCACGAACGTGCCGCGGTTCTGGTTGTTTGGAAGCGCGACGGCGACCGCGATCTCGAATGGCGTCAACATGTTGTTCCCCCACGGCGAGCGGTTCTTCGTCCGATCGGTGAAGTACTTCAAGGACGAGATCGACGATCCGGTGCTGCGCGCACAGATCAAGGCCTTCTTCGGTCAGGAGGGCCACCATGCGCACGCGCATGATCGGTTCAACCAGATCTTGCGCGATCAGGGCTACGAGATCGATCGGTTCCTCGAAGGCTACAAGCGGATCTCGACCTGGCTCGAGAAGCACACCTCGCCAAGGTTCCGGCTCGCCGTCACCGCGGCGGCCGAGCACTTCACCGCGATCATGGCCGAAGGCGCGTTCAAGCAGGACGTGCTCGACAACTCGGCCCCCGAGATGCGTGCGCTGCTCGCGTGGCACGCCGCCGAGGAGATCGAGCACAAGTCAGTCGCGTTCGACGTGCTGCAGAAGATCGATCCGTCGTACGGCCTGCGGGTGCGAGGCCTCGCGTTTGCCACGGTGACGCTCGGCGGGTTCTGGATCTGGGGCACGCTGACGCTGCTGCGCCAGGACAAGGTCGGTCTGCGGGCGGCGCTCGATGACCTCAACGGCCAGCGCAAGCGCGATCCGATCGTTCGACGCGTGTTCCTCCGCGGCATCCGGCAGTATCTGCGACGCAGCTTCCATCCGAGCGACAACCACGACGAGCACCTTGCGGCGGAGTGGTTCGCCGCGCGTGGTATGTCGATGCCGGAGGCAGCATGAGCAAGGTCGCAGTCGTCACGGGCGCGGGGAGTGGAATCGGCCGGGCGACTGCGCTGGCATTCGCCGCCGATGGATTTCGCATCGCGGCATGCGATGTCGATCAGGCGCGGCTCGATGCGTTGAGCGCGGAGCTCGGAGATCGCGCGTCGCTCGTACAGAAGGTCGACGTCGCCGATCGCGCGCAGATGGCGGCGTTCGCGGATGCCGTCCACGCACGCGTGCCTGCGGCCGACGTGATCGTCAACAATGCCGGAGTCGCCGTCGGAGGGACCTTCCTCGAGACCTCGCTCGACGACTGGGACTGGCTGCTCGGCATCAACCTCCGCGGCGTGGTGCACGGCTGCCACTTCTTCATTCCGAAGATGGTCGAGCGTGGCACCGGCGGTCACGTCGTGAACCTGTCGAGCATCCTCGGGATCTATCCGGCGCCGAAGGTGACCGCCTACGTCGCGAGCAAGTTCGCGGTACTCGGCCTCTCGCAGTCACTGCGCTCCGAGCTGGCGCAGTACAAGATCGGCGTCACGGCGATCTGCCCCGGCATGATCAACACGGAGATCATCAACGGCGGGCGGATGTCCGGCAAGATCGCCGGACGGCGGAGCAAGCTCGTTGCCGCGTTCCACAAGAACGGCGCGCCGCCCGCACTCGTCGCCAGGACGATCCTCGCGGCCGTGCGGACCAACCCCGCGATCCGCACCGTGGGCCGCGATGCGTGGGCGATCCACGCCTTGACGAAGATGGCTCCGGGCG
>JACCQV010000648.1 GCA_013813945.1 Deltaproteobacteria bacterium
GCTCGAGCTCGGTCGGCGCTGCCACCGTGAGCTTCTCGAGCTTCTTCTCCTCGCGCGAGAAGTCGAAGTCGTACGAGACGCCATCGTGCGTCTTCGACGTCAGGTACGTGGAGTCGGCCCCCGTCGCCTTGAACACGTCCGCTTCCGGCGCGCCGAAGCTCGCCTTCGCGACCTCCGCAGGCAAGGTCACGGTCTTGCCGGAGATCAGCGTGGACGGATCAGCGTTCTTCGCCGCTTTCTCGGACGAGCCGCTCGTCTTCTTTCCATCCGCCCCTTTCTCCGAGCCACACGCAGCCACAAGAACAATCACGGACAATACGGTTCGACGAAGCATGCTTGCCTGTAACACAATGACGCAAGGATGTGCCGGACTGCGCTACTCGTCCTCGTCCTCGCTCTGGCCGCATGCGGGCGTCTCGGCTTTGCCACCGAAGACTTCAGCGGCGACGCGACGATCGTCGACACCGGACCGTCCGATGCCGTCGACCTGACGTCGGATCTCTCGGCCTGGTTCAAGCTCGATGAGACCTCTGGCGCGGCGGTGGTCAATTCGGCCGGCGCTGGTCAGAGCGGCGCCATCCAGTTCCCGAGCCAGGCGACCTGGCAACCGGGTCGCGTTGCCGGCTCGCTCAGGCTCGACAACTTCCAGACAGCGGCCCCGACCTTCGTGCAGTATCCGTCGACGGATGGCACCTGCGCTGGGCTGTTCATCGTGAGCGGGGGCTTCACGGTGAGTGCCTGGGTCTGGTTCGAGCGCTTCCAGGTCTGGGACAATGGGAGCCTCAGTGACATCGCCGTGATGAACGGCACGAACGGCGGCTCGGAAGGTGGCTGGGGCCTCGGCGCGACCGACGCCTGCGGAGCCACTACCATCGGGCTCGCCGTCACCCCGAGCAGCAACGGGTCGAGACGGGCCGTACGCTGCGGAACGACGCCGCTCGCGACGAATGAATGGCTCCACCTGACCGGCGTCTACGATCCGTCGGTCCCCGCACTCGACGTTTACCTCAACGGTTCGCGGGATACAGGTGCGCTCGCTGCGGGTGTCGGCAGCGAACCGGTCCCTAGCATGGTGTTCGTGCCGAACCACTGCATCAATCTGGGCACCGGCTCGAATCAGTACAAGCTGCTGGCTGGCTCCCTCGATGAAGTACGTGTCTACCTCCGTGCCTTCACCGCTGACGAAGTCGCTGCGCTCTACGCGGCGAGCAGCCCGTAGCGCGCCCGTGCGCGGCTGCGGTAGCGTACGCAGCAAAATGCGAACCGCATGCGTCGTTCTCGCCGGCGTCCTGCTCGCGGTCGCGTCGATGGCGACGACTGTGATGCCAAGCAATCCGCATTGTGGATCCGGTACTGGGGAGACGTGGCCACCGCGATCACCAAGTACCCACCTCCCGCCGGGAAAGGGTCAGCGCGCGAGTCGCGACCAGAACTCTTGCAGCCGCTGCGCGGAGACGGGCACGGCAGTCTTCAGCTCGGGGGCGAACGTCTGGACCCGGAACTCCTCGAGGAGCCAGCCGAGCTCGTCGATCTCGGGCGCGACGTGTCCCTTCGCGGCGAGCTCGTCGCGCTTGTTCTCGTAGCTCTGCCAGAACGGGATGACCTGCGCGGCCTTCTGCTGATCCTTCAGCGGATCATGGGACAGCCGCTGCAGTCGGATGTGGATCCCCTTGAGGTAGCGCGCGATGTGCACGAGCCGGCCGAACGCAGTCACGCGCATCAGATCCGCCGGGATCAAGCGTCGCAGTTGACTCTGGATGTCCTCGACCGCGGCACGTGTCGGGCCCGGCCTGCCCGTCAGCGGCTTGAGCGCCGCGCGCACCTTGTCGTGTTCGGCGCTCAGCTCGATGGCGGTCCGGACGAGGTTCCCGAGGACGTCTGGGAGCAGAGCTCGGCCCCGGACGACGCGCTCGGTGAATGCCGCCTTGCTACGCGGAAACGTCTCTGGATCGACGAGCTCGAAGGCCTCGTCGAGCGCACGCAGCACGATCTGCCGCTTCGCCTGGGCGAGCGATGCAGGCAGCTGCGCTTCGAGCTTGGCGACCGTCGTGCTCATCTGGAACAGGAACAGTCGGCGCATTCCGTCGCGCGTCGCAGCGGCCGCAGCGGCTGCCGACTCGAGCAGGCGCACGTCGACGGCCATCTCGGTCTCGACGAGTGCTGGGTACGCCAGCATCGAGCGGCCACCGACGTCGAGCGTCACCGACGCCGGCAGTGCCTCGAAGTCCCACGTCTTCAGACCCGTGCGTTCATGGCGCTCGCGTGGCGCGCGGGCCCACAACTCCTTCGCGCGATGGCCAAGCGTGCGCTGGAGGTCGTGCAGATCGCGGCCCTGAGCGATGGTCCGGTCGCTGTCGTCGACCACCCGGAACGACAGCGCGAGATAGGCGGGAAGTGCGCGTAGATCCCAGGAGTCGCGAGCGACGCGCTGACCGGTGCGCTCGTAGATCGTGCGTTCGAGCGCGGGCAGCATCGCGCCATCGAACGGGCGCAGGGCGACCGCGAGGTGAGACGCGAGATCGTCGATCGGTGCGAGCACCTTGCGCACCGGCTTGGGCAAGGACTCGAGCAGAGCGCGCAGCTTGTCCTCGTGCCAACCGGGGATGGTCCACGTCAGCACATCGGGATCGAGCTGCGGCAGCAGCGCGAGGGGCACCGCCGCGGTGATGCCGTCGTCGTCCTCGCCGGGCTCGAACTTGTAGGTGAGTCGCATCGTTGCGCCTCGCACCGTGAGGACGTCCGGGTAGCGCTCGGGAGCTAGCTCGTGGGCTTCATCGAGGAGGATGTCCGCGCGCGAGAGGTGGAGGATCGATGGGTCGCGCGCCTCCGCTGCACGGCGCCAGTCCTCGAAGGTCTTGCCGCTGAACACGCCCGCGGGGATCCGCGAGTCGAAGAAGTTCCACAACGAGAGCTCGTCGGCGAGCATGTCGCTGCGGCGGGCCTTGTCGCGAAGGTGTTGCACCTCTTCGAGCAGGCGGCGGTTGTGCTCCATGAACGTCGCCTTCGTCACGTACTCGTGCCGGACCAGCGCATGGGTGATGAACAGCTCGCGGCACAGGTCCTGATCGAACGGCGCGTAGGACACCTTGCGGTCCTTCACGATCGGCAGGCCGTAGAGCGTGACTTGTTCGCGGGCGACGACCTGGCCCGCCTTCATCTCCCAGTGCGGGTCGCCATGGCTGCGCTTGCACAAGGATCCGGCGGCGTTCTCGAGCCACAGCGGGTCGATCTTCGCCACCGATCGCGCAAACAGCTGTGAGGTCTCGACCAGCTCGGCCGCCATCACCCACTGCGGCGGTTTGCGCGCGAGTCCCGACGAGGGGTGGATCTGAAACTTCGTCTGGCGAGCCCCGACGTAGATGCGGGTCTCCACGTTCCACATCCCGATCTTGCTGAGCAGCCCAGGCAGCAGCGCCCGATGGATCTGCTCGCCGGAGGCCGGCCGGTCGTTGGGTGCGAAGTCGAGCTCGCGCATCACACGGACGATCTGCGCGTGGATGTCCTCCCATTCGCGCATCCGATTGAAGTTGAGGAAGTTCTCGCGGCACAGCTTGTACAGCTGGTTCTTCGAGCTGCGTCCGCGAGCTTCCTGCCAGAACTCCCACAGCTTCAGGATGCTCGCGAAGTCGCTGCCCTCGTCCTTGAACTTGCGATGGGCCTCATCCGCGCGTTGCTGCGCAGCGTGTGGCCGATCGCGCGGATCCTGCAGCCCGAGCGCGGCGGCGATGGTGACCACCT
>JACCQV010000660.1 GCA_013813945.1 Deltaproteobacteria bacterium
GCGTTTCGCCAGCTCGGGTTCGAGTCGTTCTCGGGCGCGGCGACCGGCAAGGCGCTGTCGCTCGAGCTCGCGCCCGTGCTGACCTCGCTGATGCTCGCAGGGCGCGCCGGTGCCGGCATCGCCACCGAGCTCGGCACGATGCGGATCTCGGAGCAGATCGATGCGCTCGAATCGATGGCCGTCAATCCGGTGCAGTACCTCGTGCTGCCGCGGTTGATGGCAGCGATGGTGGTGACGCCGATCCTGACGCTGCTGTTCTTCTGTGTCGGCATGGGTGGTGCGTACTTCGTGGCGGTGATCATCGAGGGCGTCCACGAGGGGCAGTGGATCGCGAAGCTCCGCGATCTGGTGACGCCGCTCGACGTTCTCCAGGGTCTGATCAAGAGCGTCGTGTTCGGCTACCTGGTCGCGCTGATCGGCTGCTATCAGGGCTACAATGCGGCGGGTGGCGGACGTGGCGTCGGCATCGGCACCACGCGTGCGGTCGTGTTCGGCTCGGTCGCGACCCTCGTCCTCGACTACTTCCTCACCGACATCCTGTTCTCGGTCTTCGGCACCGGCGTGGCGGGCTAGTGGCCGACGTTCCTCTGAACGAGATCATCGGGTCGTCGCCTCCCGAGCAGCAGGATCCGCGCTGGCAGGTGCGCGTCCGCGGGCTGTCGAAGTCGTTCGGCAACAACCTGGTGCTCGACAACCTCGACCTCGATATCGAGCGCGGCAAGGTAAACGTGATCCTCGGCGCATCGGGCGCGGGCAAGAGCGTGCTGATCAAGCACTTCATGTGCCTGCTGCGACCCGACACAGGTCACATCTGGGTCGACGGCACCGACGTCATGGCGCTCGACCCACAGGCGCTGTCGAAGTTCCGCCGCAAGTTCGGCCTCGTGTTCCAGTTCGCGGCCCTGTTCGACGCCCTGACCGTCGAGGAGAACTGCGCGTTTCCGCTCAAGGAACACACCAAGAAGTCGTCCGCCGAGATCCGTGACATCGTGGCCGAGAAGCTCGGCGCCCTCGGGCTACAGGGCACACAGAAGAAGTATCCAGGCGAGCTGTCGGGTGGCATGCGCAAGCGCGTGGGCCTCGCCAGGGCCCTCGTGCTCGAACCCGAGATCCTGATGTATGACGAACCGACAACGGGCCTCGATCCCCTCGCGACCAGGAACGTCGACGAGATGATCCTCGATGCCTGCGCTAGGTATAAGGTGACCTCGGTGGTGATCTCGCATGACATGGCGTCGGTGTTCCGCATCGCGGACCGGATCGCCATGCTGCACAACAAGCGGATCCTCGCAGCCGGTACGGCCGAGGTGATCGCGGGCAGCACCGATCCGTTCGTCTACGAGTTCTTGCGCGCATCGGGTGTCGGCGCGGTGCAGCGGATCGCCGGAGGCGGAACGTGAAGTCCGTCTCTGCCGGCGTTCGCGTCGCGATCTTGTTCTTGCTGCTCGTGGTCGGCGGCTATCTGGTCTGGAAGAACCTCGGCCAGGATCCGGCGGGCAAGGAGAACTACTACCTGGCAGCGAAGTTCCGCGACGCCGCCGGACTGCCGGTCGGCAGCAAGGTCGTCATCGCCGGCATCGGCAAGGGCGAGGTCACGAAGCTCGAGGTCGAAGGTCGCTACGCGCGCGTCACGTTCAAGATCAGCGACAAGATCAAGGTCTACACCAGCGGCGTCGTGATCAAGAAGGCGACCTCGCTGCTCGGCGATAACTACCTCGAGATCGATCCGGGCGAGCCCGAGCGCCAGAACCCCGATGGCACCAAGCAGACGTTCACGCTGCTGGGCGAGACGTGCAAGGGGTACGGCTCGTCGGACCGCGCGGTCTCCGATCCGTGCAGGCTCGTGCCGACCGTCGTCGAAGCCACGACGCCCGATCAGCTGATGCATCGGATCGAGCAGACGCTGCCCAACGTGGACCGCGTCCTCGAGAGCGTTCGCGACCTCTCGGAGGACGTCCGCCGGATCGTCAACGGGCCGCTGCAGTCGGTCGCGACGCGCGTCGACGGCCTGGTCCAGCGCGAGGCAGGCACCGTCGCCGACATCATCGCGCGCGCGGATCGCTCGATGCAGAAGATCGAGCAAATCGCGAACGACCTGCGCAACATCACGCAAGGTGCGGATCCGAGGATCGCGGCGATTCTCGAGAACCTCGATGGTGCCTCGAAGGAAGCCAAGGAGCTCGTCGCATCTGCGAAGACCGAGCTCGAGCAGACGGGCAACGCGCTGCGCGGCAAGCTCGACAAGCTCGACGGAGTGATCGGTCACACCGAGTCGATCACGGAGAAGATCGATAACGACAAGGGCACGCTCGGCCGCCTCGTCAACGATCCGGCGATCGCCGACAACGTCGAGGCGATCACCGAGGATGCGAAGGGCTTCCTCGGGACCCTGTTCGGGCTCAAGGCGTACGTCGGCCTGCGCAGCGAGTACAACGTGTTCGCCGGGCTCGCGCGCCACTACGTCTCGGTCGAGCTCCACACGCGCCCGGACAAGTACTACCTGATCGAGCTCGAGAAGGGCCCACGCGGTGGCTACCCGGACGTCACGTTGACGTTCGACCCGACGGTCGATCCCAACTACTGGGTGCGGCGCAGCACGATCGAGGACTCGATCCGGTTCACGTTCCAGTTCGCGAAGCGGTTCGGTTGGGCAACCCTGCGTTACGGCCTCAAGGAGTCGACCGGCGGTATCGGCATGGACGCGGACTTCCGGTGGTGGGGCCATGGTGTCAAGCTCCAGATCGACGCGTTCGACGCCACGTTCGATCGCTACCCGCGCGTCAAGCTCGCGGTCGCATACGAGCTGTTCCGCCACCTCTATATCCTCGGCGGCGTCGACGAGCTGTTGAACGAGCCGGATAGCCTGACGATCGTCACGGGCGAGTCCGATGTGCCGATCCAGTTCGAGACGTTCCGGTTCGGCCGCGACGTGTTCCTCGGCGCGATGCTGCGGTTCAACGACGAGGATCTCGCGGCGCTGCTGACCGTCGGTGGATCTGCGCTCGCGGGCGTCGCGAAGTAGAACGATCTGACTATTTGTCGTTCGTGATCCGGACGCGCGCGATCAGCTCGCGGAGCTCGAGGTCGTCAACGGCAGCGACCTCGGAGACGATCTTCTCGCGCTCGGCACCGGTGGCCGGGATTGGTGCAGGCCGCGCGACGGGGCGTGGCTTGGCGCGCGGCGCCGCAGCGGCACCTCGGCGATTGCGGCCAGCGAGCTTGAACCGGATCTCGTCGAACAGCCGGGGCTCTCCGAGTCGCTCGTTGAGGCCCTTCAGCAGCTGCGGCTTGAGCAGGTTCAGCTCGTGGAGCCATGCGCTGGTTGCGACCTCGACCCACAGCACGCGATCGGTGACGCCGTCCGGTCGCGTGCGCTGCGCGATCTTCGGGCCAACGAGCTCCGCCCACTCGGTGAGCACGCGCTGCCCACGGATCTCGTCGCTGATGCCGTGAAAGTTGAGAGCGGATGCGACCGCACGCGCGGCCGACGTCGGCTCGAGCGCTCGATATGGCGCACGTCCGGTTGGCTTGCGATTCACGACGCTCGCAGCCGGCGGATCAGCTCGCGCAGGCGGCGCTCGCCATCCCCATCACGGCTGACGAACCGGAGGCCCGAGCCTCCGGAAGGCACGTGATAGGAGACGCGTCCTGCGATCTCGATCGCGGCCGCTCCACCGGGCGGCACGACCTCGAGGGTCAGGTCGGTATCGATCGGGAGCGGGTCGGTGGTGGTCAACAGCGCGCCACCGACACCGATCTCGGAGATCGCCGACTCGACGTAGCTGGAGCTGTTCGTGATCCGATAGCGAACCGACACCGAGACCGGGAGTCGGTGGTGACGACGACGCGGCACATCGGTCCGCTTGCCCGAGAACACCTCGTGGAGGAACGTCAGCTTGACCTGCTCGTCGTTTGCGAGCTCGACCGTCGCTCCGGCGCGGACGCGCATGCGCGGCAGGGCGGGCCGCCAGGTCTGGACCGCGCCGCGGATGAGGACCTTGTTCGGCAGCAGGGCCGAGGACACCTCGATGATCACCTGCTGGCCGGCCTCGAGCTCATCCGTCGTCGGGATGAACACCGTCTCGTTCACCGAGTCACTCGGTGCGAGCTCCCGCCATTCGTCGGCGGATCGGATTCTGAGCTTGAGGATCACCATCAGCGCGCGCCGGACGGTAGCACGTCTTTTTAAGGGCGTCGAAAACGCAGTGCCCACACCTTCAGTAGTGCTTCCGCCACGATGGCGCGGGACATCTTCGACTGGCCGACGCGCCGATCCACGAAGGTGATCGGCGTCTCCACGATGCGCAGGCCCTTCTTGGCCGCGCGGTACTTCATCTCGATCTGGAAGCTGTAGCCGTTCGACGTGATTGTCGCCAGGTCGATCGCCTCGAGCGCACCCCGGCGCCAGCACACGAATCCGGCGGTCACATCGCGAACGTCCACGCCAAGGATCGTCCGCGCGTAGAGACTGCCGCCACGCGAGATCACCTTGCGCCCCAAGCCCCAGTTCTCGGTGCCGCCGCCGGGGACGTAGCGCGAGCCGACCACGAGATCGGCGCCGTCCTCGGCGAGCGCGAGCATGCCGCGCAGGTACTTGGGGTTGTGGCTGCCATCGGCATCCATCTCGAACAGGTAGTCGTACCCGCGTGCCAGGCCCCAGCCAAAGCCTTCGACATATGCGGTCCCGAGGCCCAGCTTGCCTGCGCGATGCATCACGTGGATGCGGGGGTCAGCGGCCGCCAGCTCGTCGAGCAGCGCGCCGGTACCGTCAGGCGAGTTGTCGTCGACAAACAGCAGCTCGGTCCCCGGCAGCGCTGCCAGAAAATCCTTCGCGACTCCGCGCACGTTGTCGTGCTCGTTGTAGGTCGGGATCACGATCAGCGACTGCGGCATAGAGCGCGCAACATACCGATCCGACGCGCGCGCCGCAACGCGCTATGCTGAGGATGGTGGCGAAGCCGAGGCGCGCATGGATCCCTGTGCTGTCGGTAGCGGCGCTGTTGCCGCCGGCGGCCGGCATCGCGTACCTCGGCGCCGTTTCGTATCGCGACGAGCGCGGTGCGATCGCGGCACACGACGAGCGCCAGGGGAGGGCAGCCGTCGCGATCGCGGCGCAGATCAGCCACGAGATCGATGCAGCGCTCGACGCGGTCGACCGGGCGACCACCGTCGAAGTCGAGACCGGGCACGCGACGATCAGCGCGCCGCTCGCGCGTCACTGGTTCTGGATCGATGCCGATCAGAAGCTGCGCGTGCCGCACGC
>JACCQV010000682.1 GCA_013813945.1 Deltaproteobacteria bacterium
TCCTCAGCGAGGACGTCGGGGCGATTGCGCGCAAGGCTCCGCCCAAGCTCGTGGTGCCGGTCTCGGCGGTCGTCCAGCGCGGCGGTGCCGACGTCGTGTTCGCGGTCGACGATGATCGCGTGCGAATGATGACGGTCAAGGTCGGCGGACCGTTCGGCGGTGGCCGCGAGCTCGAGACGCAGATTCCGGTGGGGACGAAGGTCATCCTCGATCCGCCCGCCGATCTCACCGATGGACAGAAGGTGAAGGAGAAAACGTGATGGCGACTGAAAGCAGCAACGGGGCGAGCATCGTGACCTTGAAGGACGTCACCAAGACGTTCTATCGCGGCAAGGAGCCGATCCACGTGCTCGCGGGTCTCGACCTCGACGTGCCGAGCGGCTCGTTCGAAGCACTGATGGGGCCGTCGGGATCCGGCAAGTCGACGCTGCTCAATCTGATCGCGGGCCTCGACCGGCCGACCAGCGGCGAGGTCACGGTCGCGGGCGCCAACCTGTCGCGGATGTCCGACGGTCAGCTCGCGAAGTGGCGGTCGCAGACGATCGGCTTCGTGTTCCAGTCGTTCAACCTGATCCCCGTGTTGACCGCGGCCCAGAACGTCGAGCTGCCGCTGCTGCTGACCGACCTCGGAGGCGCGGACCGCAAGAGTCGTGTCGCCACGGCCCTCCGGGTTGTCGGCCTCGAGGACCGCATGGATCACTACCCGCGCCAGCTCTCTGGTGGACAGGAGCAGCGCGTCGCGATCGCTCGCGCGATCGTCAACGACCCGAAGATCATCGTGGCCGATGAGCCGACGGGCGATCTCGATCGCAAGAGCGCCGACGACGTGCTCACGTTGATGGACAAGCTCAACAAGGAGCTCGGCAAGACCATCTTCATGGTCACCCACGATCCCGCCGCCGCGGAGAAGGCGAGCGTCCAGCGCAAGCTCGACAAGGGAGCGCTGCAGTGAACAGCGCCACCTACGCTCGCCGCAACCTGAGCCGGCGCAAGGGCCGGACGATCCTCACGGTGATTGCGACCGCGGTGGCAGTGTTGATCTTCTGTGCGATTCGCACGGTCGACGTGAACTTCATGGCGGCCGTCGATGATGCGATGGCCGACCGGATCGCGACGCGCCACAAGGTGTCGATCACGATGCAGCTGCCGAAGCGCTACATCGACGACGTGCGCGGCATCCCGGGCGTCACCAAGGCGACGTGGGGCAACTGGTTCGACGCCAAGGACCCCAAGGAGCGGATTCCGTTCTTCCAGGGCCTCGCGGTCGATCACGAGAGCTGGTTCGACGTCTACGACGACATGGTGGTCGACCCCGCGCAACTGGCCGAATGGAAGACGACTCCGAGCGGCGTGATCATCGGCGACAAGCTCGCCGAGCTGTTCCAGGTCAAGCCGGGCGACAAGCTCACGATCTCGAGTGGCATCTATCCAGGCGACTGGGAGTTCAAGGTCATCGGCATCTACATGCCGTCGCGGCGGACCGTTGATCGGAACTCGGTGATCTTGCGCTGGGACTTCCTCAATAACGACCCGCGCGCCGAGCTCGTCAAGGATCAGATTGGCTGGATTCTCACGCGCATCGGCGGGAATTCGAGCAGCGCAGAGATGTCGCGCGCGATCGACAAGCTGTTCGATGAGCGCGACGACCAGACGGTCACAATGTCGGAGCGCGCGTTCAACCTGTCGTTCATGGGCGCGTTCGCCGCCGTCCTCACGGCGTTCGACCTCGTCTCGATCGTGATCCTGCTGATCATGACGCTGATCCTCGCGAACACGCTCGCGATGAGCGTCCGCGAGCGAACCAACGAGTACGGTGTGCTGCGGGCGATCGGGTTCCCGCCGAAGTCGATCTTCGGGTTCATCGTCGGCGAGTCGCTCCTGCTGGCCACGCTCGGCGGGCTCCTCGGCTGCGTCCTGACGTACGTGCTGATCAACCTGATGCTCGGGCCATGGCTCGAGAGCGGGCCGATGGCGACGATGTTTCCGTACTTCCGCACGCCGCCGCGGGTGATGGCGCTGGCGATGGGGCTCGCGCTCGCGCTCGGCCTGCTCGCCGGCCTGCTTCCGGCCCGCCGAGCTGCGAAGTTGAAAGTCACCGACGCGCTCAGGAGGGTCGACTGATGGTGCCCGTCCGCTACAACATTCGCAGTCTCCTCGTCCGCAAGGTGACGACGTTTGCCACGGCGATCGGCATCGCCCTGGTCGTGTTCGTATTCGCTGCCGCGCAGATGCTCGGAGAGGGCGTCAATCGCGCGCTCGCCAACAGCGGACGCACGGACACGGTCATCGTTCTGCGCAAGGGCTCGGATGCCGAGCTCTCGAGCACTCTCGACGGGGAGCGCCTCAACATGCTCCGCAGCAACTCGGCCGTGGCGAGCTCAGCACCGGGCGGAGGTGTGATCGGCGAGTCGGTGCTCGTGATCACCGCCGAGCTCGCGGACGGCTCCGGCGGCATCTCCAACGTCCTGCTGCGAGGGATGCCGGCGGATGGGATGAAGTTTCGGCCCGAGGCCCGCATCGTTTCTGGCCGCGCGCCGAGCCCGGGTACCAACGAGGTGATCGTCGGGAAGTCGATCAGCGGCCGGTTCGAGGGCATCGCGCCAGGCAAGACGTTCGAGGTTCGCCGCAATCGTCCACTCCTCGTCGTGGGAGAGTTCGAGACGGGCGGCACCTCGTACCAGTCCGAGGTGTGGGGAGATCTCGATACGATTCGCGCATCGGTCGGCCGCGAGTCGGTCGTGTCGTCGGCACGGGTCCGGTTGACGAGCGCGAGCGCGTTCGAGGGCTACCGTGCGGCGATGGAGGCCGACAAGCGCCTCAACCTCAAGGTGATGCGCGAGGACGACTACTTCAAGAAGGCCTCCGAGCAGACCTCCGGGTTTCTCGCGGGCATGGGAATGGTGATCGCGATCCTGTTCTCGATCGCTGCCATGATCGGCGCAGCGATCACGATGAACGGAGCCGTCGCGAATCGCACCCGCGAGATCGGCACACTGCGCGCGCTCGGGTTCTCGAGGCTCGCGATCCTGACCTCGTTCATGCTCGAGGCGATCTTCCTGTCGTTGATCGGTGCTGCGATCGGCCTGCTGTTCGTGCAGCTGCTCGCACTCGTCAGCTTCCCGACGATGAACTTCCAGACGTTCTCCGAGATCGTGATTCGATTCGCTGCCACGCCAGCGATCATGATCAGCTCGACCATCTTCGCAGTCGCGATGGGCTTGCTCGGCGGCCTGGCTCCGGCGATCCGTGCCGCGCGCATCTCGCCGGTCGAAGCAATGCGCGGCTAGCTCCGGAACGGCGCCCGTGCAGCGGGGTGTACCGTCCGGGCATGCCCGCCATCTCGAAGCTGCCCGATGCCGATGTCACCCGCGAGCTCGCCACCCTGGACGGCTGGATACGCGAGGGTGACAAGATCACCCGCGAGTACAAGTTCGCCGACTTCGTGACGGCGTTCAGCTTCATGGCCGGCGCCGCGCTCGCGGCGGAGAAGATGGACCACCACCCGGAGTGGTTCAACGTCTACAACAAGGTCCGCGTCCACCTGACGACGCACGACGCCGGCGGCATCTCGGCGTTCGACTTCCAGCTCGCGCGCACGATGGACACGCAGGCGCGCCGGCTGCTGGGCTGATCCTAGGCAGCGCGGCGGA
>JACCQV010000686.1 GCA_013813945.1 Deltaproteobacteria bacterium
ACCCTGGCGTGGGTGAGCGCAACAGCTTCCTCCTCTATCACGAGGAGCTCGAGAGCCTCGCGAAGAACCTGAAGGGCCTCAAGCGGATCCGGTTCTGGATGACGTTCGGCGAGAGCTACCTCAAGCACCTCGAGGTGATGCAGAACATCGGCATCACGCGGATCGACGAGGTCGAGTTCGAGGGCAAGAAGATCGTCCCGATCCAGTTCCTCCGCGCGCTGCTGCCGGATCCCGCCTCGCTCGCGCAGAACTACACGGGCAAGACGTCGATCGGCGTGCTCGCCGAGGGCATCAAGAACGGCAAGCCGCGGCGCGTGTTCGTCTACAACATCTGCGACCACGCCGAGACGTACAAGGAAGTCCGCGCGCAGGCGGTCTCGTATACGACGGGCGTTCCCGCCGTGACCGGCGCCGTGATGATGGCGACCGGCAAGTGGAAGGGAGCAGGCGTGTTCAACATGGAACAGCTCGACCCCGATCCGTTCCTCGAAGATGTCGCCAAGCGCGGCCTGCCCTGGCACGTGGAGGAGCGTTGAGCGCAGGAGCCTCGCTCGGCGCGGATGTCGCGCGGTCGATCGACGTGACCGACCTCGAGACGCCGTGCTTCGTCACCGACCTCGGCGCGCTCGAGGAGAATCTGAAGATCCTTGCCGACGTCCAGAAGCGCGCAGGCTGCACGATCCTGCTCGCGCTCAAGGGCTTCGCACAGTGGTCGACGTTCTCGCTCGTCCGGCTTTACCTCGCCGGCGCGACCAGTAGCTCCGTGGCGGAGGCGCGGCTCGCCCGCGAGGAGCTCGGCGGCGAGGTGCACGCCTACGCGCCTGCGTACTCCGACGGCGAGATGGCCGAGCTGGTGACGCTCGCCGATCACATCGTCCTCAACTCTCCCGCGCAATGGCGCCGCCATCGCCCGAGGATCGAAGCTGCGCGCCGCGCCGGCCGCCCGCTGTCGGCGGGCCTACGCGTCAACCACGAGCATCAGGAAGTCGAGGTCGCGCTCTACGATCCGGCCGGTGCATGTAGCCGACTCGGCACGACGCGCGGCAACGTGACCGCGGCGGATCTCGAGGGCCTCGACGGTCTTCACTTCCACACGCTCTGTCAGGTCAACAGCGATGCGCTCGAGCGCGCTGTGGCTGCGTTCGAGCTGAGGTTCGGCGACTTCATCCCGGGCATGAAGTGGGTGAACTTCGGAGGCGGTCACCACATCACCCGGCCCGACTACGATCGCGATCGTCTCGTGCGCGTGGTCAGAGATTTTCGGGCGAAGTGGAACGTGCCCGTGTATCTCGAGCCGGGCGAAGCCGTGGCACTCGGCACCGGGGTGCTCGTCGCATCCGTGATGGACACACTCCACAACGGCATGGACATCGCGATCCTCGACACCTCGGCCACGGCACACATGCCGGATGTTCTCGAGATGCCGTATCGCGCGATGATCATCGATGCCGCCGAGCCCGGCGTGAAGCCACACACGTACCGACTCGGCGGGATGACGTGCCTTGCCGGAGACGTCATCGGGGACTACAGCTTCGATCGACCACTCGAGGTGGGCGACAAGCTCGTGTTCCTGGACATGGCGCACTACACGATGGTCAAGACGACGACATTCAACGGGGTTCGCCTACCTTCGATCGCAACCCACGACCCGTCCTCCCGGAAAATCACAGTCCACCGTCGATTCGGCTACCACGATTATCGGGATCGTCTTTCGTAGCGACGCCGTCGATCTGATTTTGGTTGTATGCTCGCGGCGGGTGCACTTTCATCGGCCGCTGAGCGGCCAAGGGGAACTATCGTGACCAAGCGTTCTGTTGCGGCTGTTATCATTCTCTCGATCATCACCTTCGGCATCTATGCCCTCGTCTGGCTCGTCAAGACCAAGGGCGAGATGGTCCGAGCGGGCGCAGACATCCCGACCTCGTGGTTGCTGATCGTTCCGATCGCCAGCATCTACTACACGTGGAAGTGGGCGGGCGGCGTCGAGCACGTCACGGGCGGCAAGTTCTCCCAGGTGATCGCGTTCATCCTGCTGTTCGTCCTCGGCGTGATCGGAATGGCGATCATCCAGGCCGAGCTGAACAAGGCCGTCGATCGCGGCGTGCCGGGCCAGCTCCCGCAAGCGCGCGTTGCATGATCCCGCGTTGATCTCACGCTGACTCGACGACCGTGCCCGGACGCCCACCGTAGCTGGGAGGCGCCTCGGGCATTCGTCGTTTCGGGCACATGCGTTGGTGCAGGGTTTGCTGATGTCAGCCCCCATATGCGCCTCAGCCTGCTCCTCCTCCTCGTCGCGAGCGCGTGCGGCAAGGACGGCACCTCGGCGGACACCCGTCCCGACGGTGGCGTCACTG
>JACCQV010000689.1 GCA_013813945.1 Deltaproteobacteria bacterium
TGTTCGGCGAGATCGGGTGCCGGCCCGGCGGCGCGCACCTCGTCGATCAGATGAACTACACGTGCGACATCGATCTCTTCCGCGAATGGGCGCGCGCCGTGTGCTGGAACACGTTCGAAGCTTCGACGCGGCGCAAGTACAACGTCGCGATCATCTTCAAGCGCGCAAAGGGGCAGGGCCGGATCTCGCGGATCACCGGGCTCCACGAGTTCATGCGCAACTACGGCGAGCACGTCGTCGAGCAGAGGTTGCTTCCGATCGGTACGCAGCGCCGGAACTGGAAGCAGACGCTCGTCTCCGACGGCTACATCATGCTGCGTCACCCCGACTGGGCGACCGCGTGCAAGCTCGCGAACCTCGCCGCGACCGAGATCACGCTGTACGCGGAGTAGGCGGGCCGACGGGGCCGGTCGGTACGGTCGTCTCGCTCGTCACCTTCTGCACGGGTCCGGTCGGTTCGATCGGCAGCTCGATCTGCGCGCTGGTCTCGGCGGCGAGGACCTCCGCGGTCGCGAGCTGATGCTCGAGGAGCTTGGAGGCGATCTCGAGGAAGTCGGCGTCGGTGACGATGCCGACCAGGCGCTCGTCCTGAACGACCGGCAGGCATGCGACCTGGAGCCGCCGCATCAGGCGGAGCGCATCCACGGTCGGCGTATCGGGACCGACGGTCGCGACGTCGACCTTCATGATTGACGAGACCGGCGTGCGTAGCGTCGAGCCGCCGCCGAGCACGAACCGCAGCACCGCGCGCTGGGTCAGGAGCCCGACGAGCCGGTGATCGGAGTCCTCGACCGCGACGTGGCGGATCCGCTCCCAGATCATGAGGTTCGCGACCATCTCGATCGCATCGTCCGCCTGCACCGTGAACAGGTCGGTCGTCATGTAGTTCTCGACCCGAGCGTAGTTGCCCTTGCTCGTGTTCGCCTCGTCGAGGCGCGCGCGCTCCCAGTCGGAGACCGGGCGGCGGGTGAGCTGGCGCTGGGCGGTCGCCGCGACGAGGGCATTCGCGCGCTCGACGGGGGTCGACCGATCGCGGAGCGAGTTCCACGACGACAGCTGCCAGCGCGCGCCGGTGCGGCCGGTGCGGACGCGCTCGTCGACGACACTGAGGTAGCGTTTGACGTCTTCTTCGACGACGCCCTGGCGACGGAGGCCCGCCTCGGCCAGCGGCAGCAGGCGGTCGAGCACGAGCTCGCGAGCTGAGATCTCCTCGCCATCGAGCCAGGTGAAGTGCGAGCCGACGCCCTCACGCGCAGCGGTGTAGAAGTTGGCGGCGGCCTGGTCGAAGTCGATCCGCTTCGTGATGTCCTCTTCGCGCGCGCCGATCTCGACCATCAGACCGGACCAGAACGCGCCGTTCGCCATCTCATCGAGCGTGCTCGGTCCGGCAGGCATCACGCGGTTCTCGATCCGGAGGTGCGGCTTGCCCTCGGTGATCCCGAAGCATGCGCGGTTCCAGCGGTAGATCGATCCGTTGTGCAGGCGAAGCGCCTTGAGCTGCGGGATCTCGCCGCGATCCAGCATCTTCATCGGATCTTCGTCGAGGTCCGTGCCGACCAGCGCACGGAAGCGGGCGATGTCCTCGCGGAAGATCTCGAGAACACTCTGCCGGACCCAGCGCGTGCCGAAGCTGACGCGTGCCTCGGTCTCGCGGATGTGATGTGTCTTGTTGCGACTGTCGACTGCCTGGCGGAACAGCGCGATTCGCGTCTCGGCCCACAGCCGGCGGCCGAACACGATCGGCGAGTTCGTGGACACCGACATCAGCGGGCCGAGCACGACCTGCGCGATGTTGTAGAACCGCGCGAACTCGTTCGGGGTCACCTGGAGGTGAAACTGGAAGCTCGAGTTGCAGGCCTCGAGCATCACCGAGTCGTGATCGATGATCAGCTCGTCGAGGCCCTTGATCGAGAACTGGAACTTTCCGCCGCGCAGCGCGGTGATGATCTTGTTGAGCGTCGTGTAACGCGCGCTCGGCACCATGTTGTCGAGGCCGAGGTCGCTCTTGCGCATCGTCGGGAGGATGCCCATCAGCACGACGCCCATCCCGAGCTCATTGGCGACCGCGCGTGCGCGATCGACGAGGTCATCGAGCTGCGCGTGCATCTTCGCAATGCCGTCGCCGCGGAACTCCTGCGCGTCGCAGTTCGCTTCGATCTGGAACATCCCCAGCTCGGTCGTGTAGTGCGAATCGCGGAGCCGCTCGATCAGCTTCAGCACGCCCTTCGTGGGCCGCCAGTGATCGTCGTTCAGGAACATCTCCTGCTCGGCACCGATGCGGCGCACGCCTTCATCGAACTTGTTCTCGGCGATCATCCGCT